>CBFGYC010000001.1:0-23760 GCA_965652985.1 uncultured bacterium
CGCTTTGGTTTTGGCATGCTGACCGTTTTCATGAGCATGTCACCTTGGCCAAGCAGCTTTTCGGCGCCAGCTTGATCTAAGATAGTCATACTGTCGATCTGGCTCGCCACCGTAAAGGCAATACGAGCCGGCACATTCGCCTTGATAAGACCGGTAATGACGTCGACACTCGGGCGCTGCGTCGCCAGTACCAAGTGGATACCGACAGCGCGAGCTTTTTGCGCCAGGCGCACGATCAATGCCTCGACGTCGCGTTTGGCGACCATCATGAGATCGGCCATCTCGTCGATCACGATGACGATGTACGGCATGGCACCGTCTTCGACTTCCTGCTGATTACCCTCTTCATCGGCGACAGAGATCTTTTTGCCCGATTTCTTTACCTTTTGGTTGTAGGTTTGGATATCTCGAAGCTTTTCGTCCGCGAGGAGGCGGTAGCGTCGCTCCATCTCGTTCACAGCCCACTTGAGGGCACTGACTGTTTTTTCAGGCTCCGTAATAACGGGGGTAAGTAGGTGCGGAATGTCTGCATATGGCGCCATTTCGACTTGCTTCGGGTCGACCAGGATCAGGCGCATCTCGCTGGGGCTGTTTCTATATAGAAGGCTGGTCAACAGCGTATTGATCATGACCGATTTACCGCTACCGGTCTGACCAGCTACCAGCATATGCGGCATTTTATTCAGCTCACCAACGACCGCGTCACCGGAAATATCTTTGCCGACAGCAAACGCGAGCGGCTGACTCGAGGCTTTCCACTGCTTTGAGGTCAGAATACCGTGGAGGCGCACATCAGCAGCTTTTTGGTTCGGTACCTCAATACCCACTGCACGCTGACCCGGGATCGGCGCTTCAATACGAAGCGACGATGCGGCGAGGTTCAGTGCCAAGTTGGTTTCGAGCGCCGAAATACGGCTGAGTTTGACACCACTTGGCGGTTTCAGCGTGTACTGCGTCACCTTCGGGCCGATATTGGCACCTTCCATCTCAACTTCGATATTGAATTCTGAAAGCGTGTCGCGGATTGTCTGGGCATTCTGTTGAATATCGCCGGCATTGGCTGGCGACTGCTTTTTCTCAAGCAGCTCCAAGCTTGGCGCTTCCCAGTTGGGATCACTTATCGTCACAAGCGCTGCTTGCTCTTCGGCGGCTTTATCTGGCGGTGTCGAGCCTTTGAAGCTCGATAGTTTTGAAGATTTTTTGTCTTCCATTGAATCAATTGTCGGCACACCGGCATTTAGTTTAAGCTCCGCGACTGGAGTGAATTCTTTGCTGTCACTGGCAGCAGCCTTACGCATGACACCGACATTCGCCTCTTCCTCGCTAAGATCACGACGAATCATATCCCATAACGTATTCATCACCGCGAGTGGCGACATCCGGAACATGAAGAGCGACGTGACCATGAGTAGCAAAACGTAGATAAAGATTCCGACACCCTCTGTCACGAAGGCAGACATTACCTCATTGAGGCTTTCACCGACAAATCCACCCGATGTTTTATTGACCGCATCGATAGCGAGACCAAGCAGGCCGGCAAGCCAGCCAATAAAGAGAAGCGTCGCGAACTTGAAAAGGAACGGGAGTTTGTTGTTCTCTGCCCGGAATATCTCGATGCCGACATACAGGAAAATAAATGGTAGCGCGTAACTCGCGTAACCGACCAGATTAAAGGTAGCTTCGGCGACCCAATCAAGAACCGGCCCGCCCGCCCCAAACCATGAGACGACGAGCAGGATAGCGAAAGCAATCAAGCTAACCGCGCCAACCTGCGCCCAGAAACCGGGCGGCAGGACGTGCTGCGGCACTTCTTTGTGCTGTTTCTTTTTAGACCTGGATGATTTTTTCTTTTTTGCCATACTTCTACCTAGTATACGCCATATCTGTTATGGTTGTATATTTGTATTGTAGCACATTTTACAGCAAAAAGCAAGCTGTAGAGCTCTAGTAGCCTCGAGCGTCTGGACGGTTCTTCGGTTCGACCGTTTCGATGTCAGGCACCACAGGAGAAGGAAACTTCTTCGGCTCAGGACGGACGAAAGGCTTTGAAGGACCTTCCGGTTGACGGCCACGGTTTTGGTTGTTACCGCCACCTTGCTGGCCGCCACCAATCTCGTTGATGACAGGAATCACGATCGGTGTACGGCGTGTCTGGTCGTAGAGGATGTGCGTGATTTCGTCTTTGAGTTCTTTCTTTACCACGTCCATATCAATCTTCTTGCCAGTGAAGCTCCGAGCCACTTTTTGCTTGAGGTACTGACGGATAAGACCCATGAGTTCTTCGGAGTCACGCAGGTAAATGAAGCCTCGAGAAATGATATCCGGGCTCGTCAGTAGCCGGCCAGAGCCGCGCTGGAGCGTGAGAACTACTACGAACATGCCTTCGTTCGCCATATGGATACGGTCTTTCAAGACGACCTCGGATACAACCGCACCGCTGTCGTCGTACATGACACCACCCACTTTGATTCGTCCCGCCTTTCGGGCACCCTCGGTGTCGATTTCAATGACATCACCGCTGTCGGACACGAAAATATTTTCGCGTGGGATACCACATTCATGCTCGGCCAGCTCGGCGTTATGTACCAGCATGTGGAACTCACCGTGAATCGGTAGATAATACTTTGGATTGAGAGCATTGATGAGCTTGACGTGGTCATCGTAGTAACCGTGACCTGAAAGGTGGAGTGGCCCGATAGTGTTTTCACCTGTCACCCGGTTGATAGCCGACGAGAAGTCATTAGCACGCGCTAGGTGTGTTTTACCGTTCTGGATGACATCAGAGCCTTCGCGCATCAGACCGTCAACGGTGCGGACAACGTACTTTTCGTTACCCGGAATCGGGTTCGACGAAAAGACGATGACGTCGCTATTTTTCACCTTGATGAACTTGTGAGAACCGTTCGCCATGCGGTTCAGAACGGCATTGAACTCGCCTTGAGAACCGGTACATACGATCGTCACCTTGTTATCTGGTAGCTTAACGATATCTTCCATCTTGACAATGACGTCTTTTGGAATCTTCACCACACCGGTGCGTAGCGCTACTTCAAGGTTTTGAATCATGCTGTAACCAGCGAATGCCACCTTGCGGTCGTGCTTCTTTGCTTCGTCCATGATGACCTGCATACGGTGAATCTGGCTCGAGAAACAGCTGATAATGAGGCGCGAGTTGGCGTAGCCATCCATGATCTGCCCCATGCTCTCCTGAATTTCGAATTCGCCGTGGGTATGCGTACCCTGCGACTCACAGTTGGTCGACTCGTTCATGAGGAGCAAGATGCCTTCTTTGGTCGAGATTTCTGTCAGACGCTCGAGGTCGAACTTTTTGCCGTCGACCGGATTGTCTTCAAAGCGCCAGTCGCCTGTATCAACAAGTACGCCAAGTGGTGTACGGATAACGACGGCGGTGGCGTCTGGAATCGAGTGGTTGACCCGAACCAGTTCGATCGAGAAGCTATCACCAAGCTGGACCCGCTCATGAGATTCGGGATCAAGCGTGTTGTACTGTGGTTCGTAGCCACTAGTCGCATCTTCCATAGTGCGTTGGAGCATACCAATCGTAAACTTCGTACCGTACACTGGCGCTGGTATCTTATGGATGATATGACGAAACGCACCGACGTGGTCGAGGTGACCATGCGTAAAGACGGCCCCTCGGATCTTGTGCTTGTTCTCTTCAAGGTAGGTTATATCAGGGGTGATATAATTTATGCCTGGATAATCGGCACCCGGGAACAGGAAGCCCATATCGATAACGATGATGTCATTGTCGTACTCGATCGCCATCATGTTCTTACCGATACCCATTTCACCGAGTCCGCCAATTGGGATGACCCTGAGTACAGGACGCGGAACTCTCGGCTTCTTCTGCTGGTCGGCCAAACTGAATTGACGCCCACCAAAGCCGTTATAGACGGATTTGTTCACTGGCACGTTGATAACGTGCTGCGATGCCTGTAAGTTCACTGTCTCGCTGGTGCGACGCTGCGCACGAAACACTTCGCCCTTGCGGGTTGAGGTGTTGTTCAATACCGTGTTATTTGATTTTTGCGCTGAGGCGCCTTTTTGTTGTCGGGATGATGGCCGCTTTGAACGGTCATCACCTTCTGGTGTTTTGAGTCTTCTTTGACCCATAAATTGTTTTCTCCTTTGTTAGTTCTAAAAGATAATTTCGATTTAAATAAGACGTGGGTAGACTGACATTTTCTAGGAATTACCCTTCTCTAGTAGAGTTAGTATAGCAAATATCGGCGATAAAATAAAATGTAGCGTGATTTGAACCACGGTGTGACGCCGGCAGAATCTAAACAAATAGGTATCATACTTCCTGAAAGTAGCTTCGGATATTGGCGTCCAGCGAATCTATCTGCGCTACGATTTCACCCTCGATCCAAAAGACGTTCTGTTCGGTAATACCACCCCTATTTATCTCCTCCACGATCCCATATAGTGTCCGGATGATGCTTTCTTCGACGCCCTTCATCCAGCCATAGGTTTCTTTTGGCGATTCCAAAGACGTCGTGCTCGTCTCAACGAGCCTCCACTTGGCCATAGTGACAGAGCTGATAAAATCCTCATTATCAATATCTTCATCATCCACACCCATAGCGTCATCGATAAGCATGAATTCACGAAAGGCTTCGTCGCCAGAAAGTTTTTCATACCTGTCTTTGCCATCCACGGCGACGAAAGTGGTCTGATAATCGTCTTTTAGGGTACTTATGAGCTCCTGGGTGAGGCCAATGATCTCATCATCTTTTGCCCCGTTCGCCAGCCTATTCCCAAGCGTCACGAGCCTGCCCTTTTGTCTGACCATGAAAGTCCGTGCCATAAGATGATTGCTCAACGCCGTCGTGACCGCGTTCTTCTCTTGCCCCAGTAGCACCCCCTCAAGCACTTCCGTATCGGCAAGCTCCAAGGCGGCGATAAGTTCCTCGTCTAAGTAGGCTAAGGATGGCCTCGCCAGTCCTTCTGGATTGTAATCGTGATTCATAGTGTTGTTTTGAGTGGAGTTGGAGTAATAAATACTGCCGTACCCTGACTTTGTTCAATTATATCATGTTTGCCTTAAAAAGCAATAGGTCTCGGCAGAGCAGCTGGTGGTTTCCGTTCTGGTGAACTGCGAGCCCTAAAGACACCTTACACGATGCTCGCGGCGTGGAGGAAGTCATCAATCAACGTCTGCCGCATACCACCGTTATACAGCGCCGCTGCGGGGTGGTAGAGCGGAATGATCAGCCACTCGTGCTCTTTTTTATCGTGGTAGACCACCTTTTTTCGCATCGCATGGCCATGAATGTGGCTGATTTTTGCCTCTGGTAAAAAGTATTCCATGCTATGTCGGCCGAGAGTGATGACCGCTTTTGGATCGATAATTTCAAGCTGTCTGAGAAGATACGGTAAGAAAGCGGCCTTCTCCTCAGGTAGTGGGTCTCTGTTGTTGGGTGGGCGATATTTTACGATATTGGTGATGTAGACGTCACTCCTGTCCATATTGGCAGTGGCCAACATTTCGTCGAGGAACTTCCCGGCCGCACCAACAAACGGCTTGCCCTGCTCGTCTTCTTTCTTGCCTGGTGCTTCCCCGATGAATACGATATCGGCATCTGGGTTGCCATCACCCATGACGAGCTGCGTTGCCCCCGCGGCAAGTTCGGGACAAACACGCTGCGCCAAAATATTTTCTTTGAGGGCCTGAAGCTGTTTGCTTTTTGATGACTCCATATACTCCAGTGTACCCCGCATTTGCTACTATGCATAAAAAATGATAAAAAGTATTGACTTATTAAATATTTAGTGTTATTATACTTAAGATTTTGTTGTCATGGGAGAAATTTCCGTCCAAAATCGCAATTTGACAAGCAGACTGTACAGCGCGGTTACGTGTACTTACCACTAGGTAAGTTCGCTTACCTGCGCTGTACTAGAGAAAAGTACGCGTAGATACGTGGGAGACACGAGTTTCCCAATCGCCGAAAGGCAGTGTCTATGAGCGGTAGCGACAACACGATGTTCGACGATGAGACGATGTCCGACGAGTTCGACGACGGCACCGAGCCGACGGTCGGTGGCGAGATCCACTATGTCTCCGAGGGCAGCAACCTCCTGATGGGCGGCAACGCCAGCCAGGTGGCGAACGCCATCGACGCCGAGACCAACCGCCTCGACGCCCAGAGGGCCCTCGAAGAGGTCCGCCTGGAAACCATGCGGTTCCAGGCCGAGCGCGAGGATCTGGAGTTCGAACGCTTCAACGAGGCGGTGAACGAGCTGAAGCAGTCGATGCAGGGCTCCGTGGAGAGCCTGTTCAGCGGCTTCGGCGGCTTCACCGGCTTCGACGCCCCCGGGCACTCCAACGCCGACTAGCCACCCGCTAGCCGGCACCTGAAGAAGCCCCAAGCAGACCGTACTTTCTCTAGTAATGTACGGTCTGCTTGTCGGCAACTTCTTTGTAACCAACCCTTCACCGACACTTTAGTCAGGTGATTTTTTATTTTGTGAGGCCTGCTACAAAATTATCAAAAACTTCAAATTGCTCCTCAAAAGGCACTTCGCCGCTAATCTCAACGACATTCTCGTTGTCCCCCGGCAAATCAGTTATACTGTCGAACCGATCAATCAGGCGAACCATTTTTTCGGCGTCGTATTGATGGCTGTCATCCCTTGCCTCTCGCTCCTGCCCGCGCCGAAGAGCCGTCTCCCGGCTTGTTTTCATCCACACCAGCACTGGAACCGCGCCGCAATCCGCAGCTATTTTTTCAATCCCGCGCCTGTCTTTCCGCTTAGTCTGCTGTGCGTCGTACACCACCGAATGCCCGGCAAGCAGGCACTGGCGCGCCGCGTAATCCATGGCACCAAAGACATCATCGTAGAGCCGCGGTCGGTCGCTAATACGAATCTCGTCAATTCTCTCGAGTGATCCGAACATCGACACGCGCAGGGCGTCACTATTCAACGTCACGGCGCGAATTTTTTCTGCGAGCTGACGCGAAAAATAGGTTTTTCCCGAACCCGGAAACCCTAGGAACACTACGATAAGAGGCCTATCCATGTCATCTACTATACATCTCTAAAATGATATAATAAACATCATATGAAAGACGATTTGAGATTTGTGAGAGAACTAGGCGACTTCAGAATCGAGCAAGGTTGGTCAAACGAACTGGCGACCAAGCTTGTCGAGGCATCTCGCGAACCTGCGATACAAGAACGTACCCCAAAAGATGCCAAGGAGCGTTTTCGGGACGTCGAGGCCGCATGGAGGTGGCATGACGAGCCCGAGATAGGCCCGATCGTGTATCCTCTTTGGGATAACGTAGAGCAGAAACTCGGAGGCGTTGCTTGGTTTAGCTATAAGTCCCATGAGGAGCTTGGTCCGGAGCACCAAGCGACATTCGCCATCAGGCTGTACGAATCCGCTCGCGGCAAAAAGCTATCATACCCGTTCGCCTCATCGGTACATGAAGATTTCACCTCGCTCCCTATAGCCAAGCATACGTCCGGAACCTGGCTCGAAACCGACACCGATAACGCACCAGCCCTTACTACATACAAAAAATTAGGATATGAGACGCTGAAGATCGTTGGCGACAGAGAGCTTATGGTGCGCCCGTTAGGAGTTGCGCCTGCCACGTCTGAGCTTGATCGCTAGGACCGCGGCGACCGTCCAAGCCTGGACTTCCTGCGCCGGTTGACTGACAGGATACACCGGATCGGTCGTGAGGGTCGGGTTTGCGACTACGACCCGCTGTTTAACTAGCCTATGCCTCGGATCGTCACTACCGCTGAAATACTCACCTAGAACGCCGGTGACTTCACAGGCGCCCATGACCCGATTATCAAGATCATCTGCTTCAGCGTCATACCCATAACGCCTGAAGCCTTCTGCTGTCATGTACGATACCCACGGCCACGTCGTGCCGTTGTGATAACGATCCGGGCTATACCTGAACGAATCCGAAGAAAGTGTGCGGATGCCACTCAGGCCCATCATTTCATCTGACAGCAAGTTTTGTATGACCGCCTCGCGCTTAAAGCGAATTTCTTTGTTCAGTTCCTTATCATCAGCATCGTCGAGCATACCTGAGTTCAAGAAAAGACCCATATCGGATGACCTAACCGCGAGTACACGCAGATTACCATCCTCGTCACGGTCGGTACCTCGGCCGAAATAGCCGCCAAAGTGCGCTGCACCGTCTACCCAGAACTTTTCCAGGACGACCCTGCGTATGTTATCGGCACGCTTATTCAAGTCGCGGGCCTTGTCTGTTTCATCAAGCTTCTCATAGAGCTTTGCCGCACTTCGCAGAGCAGCATAGGCCTCACCCTGTTGTTCAAGTGCCGCCACGCCAAGATTCCTCTCGGGGTGGTGTTCCGCCCATGAGCCGTCCGCGTGGTGGAATGCTTCGGGCGAATCAACCCACGACTGGTTGGCGTGGTGCTTCGGATTTTTAAAAAGCGATTCTACGAGTCCCTCGGGATTTAAATCCATACGGCCAGTGAGCCACGAGACGTTCATATCGAGACCCTGCTTGACCGTCCGTTCGACGCCATCACGCGCCGTAAATGTTTCTCTTAAGAACGCCGTACCTTCATCTGGATATCCAACATACCTGGCTATCGCGATTATATTCTTACCGGTCGTATCGACTGCGCCATAATACGGCCAGCCCCACTCCTTTTTCTTGGTAAGCTCCACGGCGATGGGATCGTCGGGAGCGCGCAGTTCATGAGGAATTTTGCCGACCTCCTGCTCGTCGAAAGGATATGTGGGGTTACTGTAATTGTCCATTAGGCCGATACCTTCAAGCGCCGACAATATCGTCGCGTGAGTCAGCTGCGGAATCTCGTCAAAGAGAATCTGTGCTACCACTAAAGCATCGCGGGGGAAAAATACGTCATACAAGCCCCGATGGACTTCTTTGCCGTCATCGCCATCCTTGGCGCTGTTTGAAGCGTTTGACGGCCCGTAATATCCGATATCCTTGAACTTATGAGCCCCGGTGAGACGTTCGATGGATTGGATCGCAGAAAACGCGACCTTCTCTTTGTTTAGCTCGAACGGCTCGACATTGACAAGCGTCTCATCGGGCATGAGTGTAATACCCGTCAGTCGTTTGCGAGAAGATATATCAGATGTAGGTTTATTATTGTTTTTATGTTTATGCATTTACAAGATGCATTTTAGCATATTAAGGACAAATGGTCAATAATGTACTCCTGTTATACTAGCTTGCGTCTTTGACACTGAGGCTTAGCCGGCCGCGCTCGTCGATGCCGGTTAGCTTCACCTTGATTATCTGCCCTTCGCTCAGGACATCAGTCACCTTCTCGACGCGCTCCTGAGAAAGCTGCGAAATGTGCACCATGCCGTCGATACCAGGCATGATATTCACGAACGCACCGAAGTCTTTGATGCTGACGACTTTGCCTTCGTAGATACGGCCGACTTCCGGCTCTTCGGTCAGGCTCTTGATCCAGTCAATTGCCTTTTGGATACCTTCGGCGTTCACGCCAGCAACTGTAATCAGGCCGTCGTCTTTGATATCGATCTGAGCGCCGGTTTCAGCGGTAATCTTGTTGATGACTTCACCGCCCTTGCCAATGACCGCACCGATTTTCTCTGGATTGATCTTGATCTTCTCGATACGTGGTGCGTACGGGCTAAGTGTCGTACGAGGCGCGGCGATAGTCACGAGCATGTGTTCCAATATATGTGCACGGCCTTTCTTTGAACCTTCGATTGCCTGCTTCAGGATGCTTACCGGCAGACCATGCAGCTTCATATCCATCTGAATGGCTGTGATTCCTTCGCTCGTTCCGGTTACCTTAAAGTCCATGTCACCTGCGAAGTCTTCCGCATCAGCGATATCATGCAGAATGTACGGCGTGTCGCCGTCCATCATCAAGCCCATGGCGATACCGCTGACTGGGCGCTTGATCGGCACGCCGGCGTCCATCAGCGCCAGGCAGCTCGAACAGGTGGCCGCCATACTGGTCGAACCATTTTGGCTCATAATCTCAGTGACCGAACGGATAGCGTATGGGAACTCTTCTTCACTCGGAAGTACTGGGATCAACGCACGCTCCGCGAGGTAACCATGCCCGATTTCGCGTCGTCCTGGAGAGCCAAGCCGACGAACTTCACCAACGGTATAGCCCGGTGCGTTGTAGTGGTGCATGTAGCGGCGTTCGCCGTCGTTCACTTCCATAGTATCAACCAGCTGTGCATAGCTAAGTGGAGCAAGCGTGACGATGTTCATACCCTGTGTGACGCCGCGAGTAAAGATAGATGAACCGTGCGTACGCGGCAACACGCCAACTTCGCTGCTCAGCACGCGAATTTCATCGAGCTTACGGCCGTCTGGTCGCAGGTTGTCCTCTACAATACCACGGCGAACGTCTTTATGGAGCGCCATCGTAAAGGCCTCATCGTATTCATCGCGAACTTCTTTGGTATACTCATCTTCACCGACTTTTTCAGTGAAGGCCTCATGAAACGCCCAGCGCAGCTCATTTACTACGTTGTTACGCTCGGGGTAATCTTTGCGAATGTCCGAACCGAATTTACCATCGACCCACGCGTCAACCTCGGCCTGAATTTCTTCGTTCGGCAAGATAAGTTCGTATTCCTGGGCAGCAGGCTGTACTTTTTCTACCAGCTCTTTTTGAAGCTCGATGACTGGCTGATACGCGTCGAATGCCCATTCAAGCGCTTCGCCGATTACCTGCTCAGAGACTTCGTTCGCGCCTGCCTCTACCATCGTGACGCCGCGTTCGATACCGGCGACAACCAGATCGAGGTCGCTCTGCTCACGCTCTTCAGGGCTTAGGAATGCCTTGAACTCATCATTTACTCGGCCGACGCGAAGACCAGCGACCGGACCGTCGAACGGCGTACCGGTCAACATCAGGGCGGCGCTGGCGGCAATCATAGCCACGGCGTCTGGGCGGAAGTTTGGATCCATTGAAAGCACACTGGTAACCACCTGCACCTCTTGTCGATAGCCTTTTGGAAATAGTGGACGGATCGGGCGATCAATCAGACGGCCAATAAGAACCGCTTCGTCGCTCGGGCGGCCTTCGCGCTTTATAAAGCGACTACCGCTGATTTTACCAGCTGCATAAAATTTTTCTTCATAGTCGATACTGAGCGGGAAGTAGTCGAGCTGTATCGGCCGTGAACCGACCTGCGCCGAACCAAGTACGACGGTATCGCCGTAACGTACGAGCACGCTGGCGGTGGTACGAAAACCGACGCGGTTGACTTCAAGTGTCAGCTTCCGGCCATGAAAATCGCGGCTAACAGAGATAATCTCCTTGCCGTGCGGGTTGATAATAGACATAAGTGTCCTCCTTATTGTTCGCAGAGAGTAACAGGGGTAAAAGTTCGCTCTTCAAACTCTTGTCTCTATCACCTTCCGCGTTAATTACGGTTCTATTATACCATGTAGCAGACAGCATCATGCACCCACTCTGTGCTAATCACCCAACCACGTACGCCATGCATTGACTGTATAAAACCAAATCCAGTCAGCACTGGTTGCGACTGTTACGCCAGCACTCCCACATATATTCTGTGTTGTGCCCGACTGTAGAGGCCCTCCATACGGCCCTACCGTACCACCCGAATACTGAAAAGCGTCGCCGCTTTTTGCCCTTGCGACCAATGCAAACTGGCTTCGATCTGAGGTTGCGCAGTATAGCAGATTATGAACGTGTGAGGCATGGATTCCGTCAGTAAGCTCGTATGCCGACTTTGTAGCTTTAAGACCCAATCCAGACAATACAGTCACATTAGCTGGATACGCCCCTTGTTCTGCATTGTACATCTCTATTTTTGTAGCAATGTTCTTCAAATCACTCTGAACAGCCGTGTTGTGCGCCCTGTTTTGTACGCCGGTATATGCAACGACCGAAATAGCTGCAAGGATAGCAATGACCACGATAACTATAAGGAGCTCTACTATGGTGAAGCCTTGCTGTCTTTGCTTAGGCATAAGCATGATGCTTATAGCGTAGCACTCGCTCCCGAGGCTTGGCAAGCATTCAGGCTCATTCGGAGACTCATGCCATTTAATAATTCGCTCCCTTGGGGGGCGGGGTTTCGACTTTTTAGACCCAGCTGATGTTATAGCTAAACGACTCGGACTCGCTCGTCTGCAGCACGACGCCGCTCCCTTTGGTCGAGTCAAAGCTGTGGCCGCTCAGCGTCGGCTCGACGCAAAGGTAATCGCCCTTCATGTCCGTCCACACCACCATATGCAGGAGATTTTGCGACCACACCGTAATAGTGCGCCCACCCGATTCTATTGTCATCTCCATCATATCCGGAAAGTCTTTGTAGGGCTCGAAGTCAGCGAGGTCTATCTTCTGGCCGTTAAAGCGCACATCTTTCGGATCGACCGCGAAATACGGATGAAAACCAGGCGAAACAGCGAAAGGCCCTTTGCGCCGGAATGTATTCATCACAAGCAGCGCCGTATGGAACGAGTTACCCTCTTGGTCAAGGCTGTACAGCATTCTCGCACGGAATCCGGTAGGAAACTCACCGTCCATTTCTTCGTAAAAACAGCTGATTTCCCTGTCGCTTAACACCTCAATCTCCCACTCGACATCGCGCCCAAAGCCATGCTGAGGCAACACGCCGGCGGCATCGGCGCCAAAATACGGCAGGCAGACATGAGCGCCGCCGCGGCGCTTGCCGTCTATCTCTGTGCGCTCGAAAAGTATCGGCTTGCCTTCGCCATCAGTCAGGCTTACCAGGTATGCTCCGTGAGAATCAACGGAAAATTGCTTGGCGGTGTGTAGCGTCATGGCTATAGTATACTCTTATTTATGACTAGAATCGTTTTTGCCACCGAAGAACAAGTGACAGCTCGCATCGACGAGCTGGCGGATGAGATTATACGTGATTTTCCTGACGAAAAACCGCTGTTCGTCGCGCTCCTTCGCGGCGCGGCGCCGTTCGCGGCTCAGCTGATGTTTGCGATTGCCCGTAAAAATCTCGATTTCCACCCAGAGCTCGACTATATGATGGTCAGCACCTACGGGTCGGAGCGCCACGCCGGCGAGCCGCACATCGTCACCGACCTGTCGCCGAAAACGACTGTAGACAGCCGGCCGATTATCATTCTCGACGACGTGCTCGACAAGGGCATCACCGCGCATTTCGTAGCTGAGCACATGCGGACACGCGGCGCCAAAGAAGTGCGGATTGCAGTGCTCGCCAACAAACGCACCGAAAAAATCCACGATATCCCGGCCGATTACGTCGGGTTCGAAGTTGATGACCTCTGGCTCGTCGGCATGGGGATGGACGACGCCGACAGCGGCAAAGAGCATAACCGCTGGCTTGGCTCGATCGAAGCAATCTCTAACTAGCCGCCAATATCCCTTCGGCGAAAGACGATAATCGATAGCAGTAGCAGCGCAGCGCTCAGGCCGCCCAGCACGGCGATATTGCTTAGCTCAAAAGCGCCCTTTACGATATCGACCGCCGGGAAATAGTGCAGCAGCGAAATTTTTTCGTATGGCTCCAGCCAGTCTACCGCCTGGCCGAAGGTCGTTAAGATGAAGCTGCCCATGATAACCACCACGCCGATGAGATTGGCAACACCCTTCCGGCCGAAAATCATGCCGGCAGCGAAAGTGATCGTCCCGAACGCGGTCATCAAAAGAAGCGTCATCGCGCTGAGTTTTACCATATCGCTCAGCTCAATCGATGCGCCGTCGACAAACGGCGCGGTTAAGTACACGCCAGCGAAAAGCCCGACGATACTAACGGCCATAATCGTGACAAGCGCCAGCCATTTCTGCATGAGTAGCGAGGTGCGACTGATTGGCAGCGCCAGCAGCGTGCGCAGTTCCCCGCTCTCTTCTTCGCTGGTGCTAAGGCCGAACCCTAAGATAATCGCCATGATGCCCGCGATCAGCGGCAGGCGGATATCGAACAGCTGCGACGCCAGATACGACGGGAAGGTACGAAGGTCCGCCAGGTTGCCAATCAGACCCTCAAATGCCTTTGGCATATTCTCCACCAGCGCGTCGATAGCGCCGTCTTGGTTCATCGCCGGGAAAAACGCCACCATGAGCATGGCAAGCGCCATGAAACCAAGCGTCCAGCCAATCAGGAACCCGCGTCTCTCGTATAGGGTTTTAAGGTAAACCGAACCGATCACTTCCCCGCCTCCTCTTCGACATACATCTCCTTGAAGGCCGCCTCGAGATTATACTCGGTCACTTCGATGTCATCGAGGTCTTTGATGGCACCAAGCCACCGCTGCAGCTCCTTGGCGCCGCCCGTAAAGGCGAACGTGAGCGCGAATTTATCCTTCACCGTCCCGCGCTCCACCTCGCTGGCACCTTCCGGCGGCCGCAGCTGCTTTTCGCCGGTGACAACGCGGACTTGCTTGCCGCTTGCTCTTAGTAATTCGCTGGCTGAGATATCCCTGATTATTTTGCCGCTGCGCATCAAGATGACCCGGCTGCAGACGTCGGCGACCTCGTTTAAGTAGTGCGACGACATGAAAACCGTCTTGCCCTTCGCCTGTGATTCCCGAACCAGCTGCAAAAACACTCCCTGCATGACCGGATCGAGCCCGCTGGTCGGCTCGTCGAGCACGATGAGTTCCGGATCGGTCACGAATGCCCCGATCAGCGCGATTTTCTGCTTATTACCCCGTGAAAGGTCTTTGATTTTTTTATGCAGTTCCGGCTTAAACCGCTGGCACAAATCGTCAAACAGCTCGCCGTGGTCTCCCGCCGACTGCCGCCTGACAAGCGAAAGATACTGCGCGCCGGTCAGTCGCGGCGGCAGCTCCATGTCGCCGGCCGCGTACCCCATCCGTTTATGGAACGTGTGAGCGGTCGCCACGTCGAGCGTCTCGCCGAACAGCTTGACCTCGCCGCTCGTTGGCCTAATAAACCCTAGCAGTGTGCTGATAGTCGTCGTTTTGCCGGCACCGTTCGCACCGACGAACCCCACCACCTCCTCGGCCTCGACGCTCAGGGAGACGTCACTGATCGCCGTGAAATCACCAAACTTCTTCTCTACCTGAAGCGTTTCGATAATCATATAGCCCTAGTATACTACGTACTGCGCTTAAGGAGCCGGCAATAATATCATCAAGCAGCCTTGATTCTCGCCCCGGTTCCGTGTGTTTACGCCGCTCAGTATACTAAAAACCTCCGCTTATTTGCGGAGGCCTAGTTTGGCGACAACTGCCTTGTAGCTTTCGAAATCATTGGTTTCGAGGTATTTGAGGAGGCGCTTGCGCCTTCCTACCATCTGAATCAGACCGCGGCGAGCCATGTGGTCCTGCTTGTTGGTCTTTAGGTGTTCAGTCACCTCTTTGATACGAGCCGTAAGAACCGATACCTGCGCCTGCGGGCTACCGACATCGTTCTTGCCGACCTGAGTCAAAGCAATTGCCTTAGCTTTATCTTCTTTAGTAATCATAAGGTAGTACTATACCAGAACAAGAGTGGAAATTCAACAGAGGACTAGGTATAGCAAATTGCTTTATAAGGCGGTATGTTCATATCAAGCGGCCAGTTTTGGGTATATCCGCCCGTGTAGGGGTGTGACAGCCAACCTAGGGCGTCTGAGCTACACTGGTACGTCCCGCTATCCTGCTCATTCTCATCTATATAATACGGACGTCCCCACGGATCCCGAAAACCCGTTACATCGACACCGCTCGCGTCGCTGATCGCCTGCACCGCATCGAGATAGGCGTCCCAGCATGCCTGCGTCATAGTGTTCTGGACAGAGAAATCGGTTCCGCTCGGTATTGCCGAACCTGGGCTTGGCGCGCCAGGAGGCTGAAATAGGCAATATTGCCCGGTCCAGTAGCTACCTGTCACATGATGGAGCTCCTGGTGCGTCTTGTTACGCGCTATTTCGATAGCCTCTTTTAAGGTACTAGCCTCTCCCTTGATTCGGGCCACTCTGGCATCTTCTCGTACTTGCGCATACGAGGCGTACCCTATCGTCGCAAGTATAGCAATGACAATGATAACGACGATGAGTTCAACTACCGTGAAGCCTTTATTTTTTACGCTCATGCTTATCATTAAAGCATTCGCGCCAGCTTATTTGCAAATCAAACTAAGCGGCCACTAGTTCTTTTGTAGCCAAAGAGCCGATTCCTTGGGCTGCCTGCTGTCTCGCCTGCTCAAGAGCATGCGACGAATCGGTCAGCCGCTCCTGTAGGTGCATGAACTTTCTAACGTTCTCAGGAGACAAACGGTCAATTTCGGCGTTCAATTCGTTCAGTTCTCTTTTTAGGCTTTTGATATACATCTCGGTCTCCGCGCCTAGGTCAAACAGGGCGATTTCGGCCTGGACTTCTTTCCCGTTCGCTTGATCGAGTTGTTTTTTCATGAGCCCAACTTGCCCCCGGATAAACTTCTGTGACGCTCCGACACCCAGACCGCGACCAAAGATGCTCGTGATAAGCCATGTCAGCTTAAGCCTGTAGGCCTCTTCGGCTGCGGCATCGTTCTCGGCGTTTTCACCCTTTTTGTCAAAACCAAGCTTCATCCGCTCGTACTCTTCTATGGTATCGCTTGCTTTACCAAGCTCCACCGAAGCACCGTAGTGAAGTTCGCCCGAAAATACAAAATCGAGTGCTTCCGGTGGTAGTTTGGCAAAGTTCAAAGCCTCGCCGAGAATACCCGTGCTAATTCCCGTCTGTTCGGAAAATTCTTTCATAGTACGCCAAGGACCTTCAGGGTTTTCTTCCGATCGAAGACCTAGCTTATAAGCCTCGACGATGCCTTGTGCCCGTCTTTCGGGAGGCGGCGCGCTGTAACTATTTTCGTGCATCTGCAGCTTGATAATGTCCATCGTGCCCTTGATCGGGTGAATATCAACGGCCATGTTGTAAGGATTTTCACTGGGATTCGCCGAGTTTTGGTCTTCCTCTTTAAGCTGACGAAGCGCCTCTGTGCGCGTGTGGCCCGCGATTACCACATAGAACATATCATCAGGTTGGCGCAGATGCTCATAGTCTTCAAGTGCGACGTCTGTATGCCACGTACCGTTGACAAGCATTATATAGTCACCGAGCGTCGCCTCGCTCACCCGGGCCACATCAACCCTATTCAGTATGCCGACTTCACGAATCGATTCCTTGATCACGGCAAAATTAGGGTTCAAACCTGGCCTCACCTGAGGCAGCATGACATATTGATCGACGGGCATCGTGTGCCTTTCGTATTCACCAAACACCTCGTAATCGGTAGGGTTGGCTTCAAGCCTGCGATCTGTCGTTGCCGTTTCCATACCGTGCCATTATACCGTGGTATCCGTAATTACAAAATCGTGGGCGAGGTGGCGTCGTCGACACTCCACTTATCAATCGTGAGGCGTCTAAGCGCACGACAATATGCCCCCGTCCCCAGTGCCGCGCCGATATCGACGGCCAGGCTCCGAATATATGTCCCGCTACCGACATGGGCGCGGATTTTGAGCAGTGGATAGTCGTATTCAAGCAGCTCAATGCCGTGGATGGTAACGATGCGCTCGGGTATCTCGACTTCCTTGCCATCCCTGGCTAATTTGTATGCCCTCTGACCGTTAATCTTGATAGCGCTAAAGATGGGTGGGCGCTGACGAATTTCACCAACAAACCGTTTCAGGACGTCCTCTGCCTCTGTTTTGCTCAGGGTCGGACCCTGAGCACCCTCGGCGGTCGTAATCTCCCCTTCCGGGTCGCCCGTCGTACTGGTTTGCCCCAGTACAATCTCGGCTTCATAGACTTTATCAAGCTTCAGGAACTCGTCGGCCTTCTTCGTGGCGTCGCCAAGCAGAACGATCAATAAACCTGTCGCGAAAGGATCGAGCGTACCGGCATGACCTACCTTTAGCTGCCGCTTGGTCGGTTTGATCCCTTTGCTTAGATACGAGTGCTTGATTTGCCCCCGGATTTTTGCCACCACGTCAAAACTCGTCCAGCCGGCCGGTTTGTCGATCAGCAATATCTTATCTTCCATTACGTTTTAGTATTATACTAGACCTACATGAAGAAGGTCCTATTTAGCATTTTCGCCCACCCCGACGACGAGGCGTTCGGACCGTGCGGCACGCTCATCAAGGAAGCGGAGAGCGGCACTGATATACATTTCATCACCCTCACATCCGGTGAGGCTGGCCAGAATCCAGATAACGCTCCCGATCTAGGCGCTACTCGCGACGGCGAATGGCGCGCGGCATGCGACCTTATCGGGGCAGCGAGCAAACACAACCTCAAGCTTGCCGACGGACACCTCGACAACATCGCCATGCAATCCGCCAGCGAGACAGTCACGCCCATTATCTGCGATATCATAAACGCGTACGACGAACCGATTGCCGTGGAGTTCATGACATTCGAGCCGGGCGGCCTGACCGGTCACATTGATCACATCGTAGCGGCACGTATGGCGACATTCGTTTTTCATAGGCTAAAAGACAAAGGCCTACCGCTTCAGAAAATCCGCTACTACTGCATCAGTGAAGACATCGCCCCGACGCATACCACGACATGGATCTACGCCGACAAGGGATATGGAGACAACGAAATCGATGAAATCATCGATGCCCGGGAGTTGAGTGACAAAATTATCGCCGTCATGCAAGCCCACGTATCACAGCGTGCCGACTGCGCGCATTATCTAGACGCGCAGGGCGGCCTGCTTGGTCTTGACCGCTTTATTTTTAGGGATTGACTAGAGTCAGCTTTGACCAGGAATTTTGAACTGTCCTGGATCGCTCGCTGGGACTTGCTCGGGCACCTGCGCAGCTGGCGGCAGGATATCACCTAGCTTCCCCGTTGAGGCATTTGGATCAACCGCTGCGAAGGACGGCTCAGGTGGAAGCGGCGGTAGCGTTGAAAAATCAGGTAGCGGTGGCAGGCTTGGCATACCACCAGGCTGTGTTTGTTGTGCTGGCGCTATGGGAGCGACTGGTGTGGGCACCGGCGGCTGAACAGGCGCAGCTATCTGCGGTACTTGTTCCGGCCCAGAGAGAGGGTTTACCATTTCTTCTTCTTCGGGCGGCTTCGAAGCAGCGTTCAGTGGCGAATCGTACGTTGGAATCTGATCCGCGATGTAACCGCCGCCATGATTCAAGATCGTTTTGTTACGATCGTCTTCTGCGAGCCGACGGGCCTCCTCAGCGGCTGCTTCGGTAGTAGCGTTCAGTGTACCGCCATATACAGGCTCATCGCTCTTTTTCCAAGCGTCAGTACTTACCGCTCCTTGAAGCTGCGGGGTTACAGCTGCAGCTTCAACCGCTGCGTTTGCGGCCTCGACATCTTTTTGTAAATCTGCAGCCGATATATCCGACGCGGTTGGTGCCACGACTGGCGGCAACGCGTCAACTAACTCTTGTTCGGCATCAGAGGTAGGTTGAGCTACGCCAATAGCTGCCTCGGCTGCTTTGGCGGCTTCGACTTGGCCCTCTTCGGCGGTCTGCTCGGCGACCTCTTCGAGGGTGCCTTCTTTCTCGTGCGAAACGTTCAACGTCCCGTTGTCTGACTCGGCAGGCGCTTCAGGCGATTCGGGAGCTTTAGGTTCCTCTTTCGGCGCAGCATCTCTCTCAAGCTTCGTCGACTCACCCTCGGATAAGTTTGTTGTGCCATCCGTATTAGCGGCCGCCACAGGCTCCTCAACAGGAATCGGCTCCTGGTTCGGAGTAGGTGCTTCTGGCTCGGCTACTGGAGCAGTGCTTTCTTGACCATCATCTGCTTCGTCGAATTTCGAGGCAATCAACTGCTGGTTCGCGCCGGCACCCATCAACTGGGCTGCCATGGTCATGACCCGCGCCGAAGTCCGGTTGTTTGAAAAGCGATCCGTCGCCGCCACGATACCCGAAAGAAACGCGGTCGCGATTTGTTCATCGATGAATGTCTTGTCTGCCTTAAGAGCCTCGCTAAGCGTCACGAGCATCTCGCTAAGGCTACTAGCGCCTGAATCCTGCCAGCCGATACTGCCAAGGTCGCTTTTTTCGCTGCCAGCCACGATTGTCGCCACCGTCGCATCATCAAGGATCTGACCGTGCGCCTCGAGCGCTTTATCAAGGCTGTCTTGATGCCGCACGCCAAGAGCCAACACCAGTTCGACATTGTAGTCGCCCTGACTAAAGTCGAGGTCGTCACTCGTAATCGTTGTCCTATACGGGGTGATGAAAATCTTCACCACGTCACCTTCTACCTTGTAACGGAGATGGTCGGCCTTTTCCTTGTCGAGCGCGATGATGAAGTCACGAAGAGAGTCTACCGTATTCTCAAACGTCTTCGCCGGATCCAGGAAGGTAATCGCCGGTGGAATCTCACCACTGAACACCGCCGTAGCGTGCTTTTTCATCTTATTCAGAAGCAACGTCAGGCCAAGCGCGGCGCTCAGCTCGTCTACTGACGGGTTGTTGCTCACAGTCACCATGATATTGGTACTGTTCTTTATCTTGTCGGCTATTTGCTGCTTGGCGTTTGTCTCGCTCATAAGAGGCAGTTCCTGGCTTTTTATTAGCGTTTTTATTTTGGTAGATTTTGAAGCCACTATAACAAAGAAAGACATAAGCGTCAATACTTTCTGGCCTCTTTACAAAACCACCCTTTTTCTTTATAATTGCCCACTAGTATAGATATAAAGTTATAAGAGGTTAAAAGCACCGTGCCTATCATCAAATCAGCTGTCAAGCGAATGAAGCAAACTATCAAGCGCCGCGAGCGCAACGTCGCCACTAAGCGCGATGTTAAAGACGCCGTCAAAGCGTTCCTAGAGAAGCCGACCGCTGCTGGCTTATCGGCCGCACAAAGCGAAATCGACACCGCAGTCAAAAAGAAGCTTATTTCTAAGAACACCGCTGCCCGCCGCAAGGCTAACCTCGCGAAGGTAGCCAAAGAAGCAGGCGTTAAGATGGAGGCAACCAAGAAGGCCGCTCCTAAAGCCGGTGCGAAGAAGCCAGCTGCCAAAGCTGCTCCAAAAGCCGCAGCCAAGAAAACGACTGCTAAAAAAGAAGTCGCCAAAAAACCTGCCGCCAAGAAGCCAGCCGCGAAAAAGGCTCCAGCTAAAAAGCCGGCCGCAAAAAAGTAATCTGACCACTACTTGAAACTCCGCCCACCAGGCGGAGTTTTCATATGTCCTTTGCTACTTTGACCGTTTTGATGAGCGCCCGTTCGATCAGCACCCACGGCTCGGCTTTCGAGAGCTTCATGTCCTCATCGGCTTCAGTGAAAGCCGTAACAATTTCGCGCACTCCCCTTTTGTCTAGCCTTTTGGCGTACTCTGCGAGCTTACCAACCGCGAACGGATGCGAACCGATTGCTTTCGCCGTTTCCGCCGAAGAAGTGTCACTGACACTCAGGGCCGCCAGCTGGAATACTTGTCCCGATAATAAGCCGAACACCCTGAATGGGTCTTCTCGAGGATCCAGGTCTTTTAGTAGTGACTGCAGCCTAGACCCATCACCCTTAAGGGCCGTCTCAAAGATACTAAAAACGGTGTTCAAAGGTTGATCATCAATATATTTCTGAACCGTCTCGGCCGTCACTTCTTTGAACGCGGACAGTTTTTCCAAGGCATGATTTGCCTGCCACTGATCGATAACCGGCTGGCCTTTCGGAGAGACGACGAGAGAGCGCCGCAAGAGCTCGCGTGCGGCGGCCGTGTCGAGCTGCATATCCATGCGTTTCGCTTCGTCGATCAACCAGCGCTGCGCCTGGGCGCTATCCCGCTCGCCCCGCAACTGAAACGCTTTGACCTCAGCTACCTTTTGCAAGGCTTTATAGGTTCTCGTCCGCTTATCCGGCGAGGCGTCGACGAGCACGAGATGAATGTCATCGCTCATACGCTCCAAAAGATCCGGTAGTACCTCCCAAAGCGGTTTGTTCGCCGAAAGTTCCCGTAGTACTACGAGCCGTTTTTCGGAGAAAAGACTTTGACCGCTGAGTACATCGGGCAGCTGCCGAAGCTCAAGCCCTGCGCCGTCAAGCTTCTCGGGCTCGCCGTCAAAACCGGCCACAAGCACCTTAAGCTCCCGCTCGATCTCGTAGCTATTATCCCCTGTCAGTAGTGTTATCATCTATCTACAACTATACACTACGGTAACGGCGCGCTACTCAGCTGCTGCTCGTAGCAAGTCAGCGGAGTCCTCGAAATCATGGTGCGGACCGATTTGACGCAAAGTATCGCTATCAATAAGAAAGAAGCTTGATGGCGTTAGTTCAGACGCCAAGCCTTTTTTCCGCTTCAACCCTTCATCCTTCGCGTATATGCCGTAGGTGGGGTCAATGTTATATACCTTGCCATGTATGGCTACCTGAATCCAGGCATGCCCAGCCTCTACTGGGTTGCCCTGCAAAGATGTGACAGTTGCCGTCTTGCCGATTGCCACCGCGCACTCTATACCAACTTTGTCGGCGACGTCTTTAAATGCCTCAGAGAATCCTCTACACACCCCGGCACCGCCCAGCATGACACCCTCTTTGCCATCCAGCCAAAAATCCTCTCCCTCAATGGATTGACGATATCTCTCCCTTGATGACTCCGGCACAGTCACTAGCCCATCATCCGATACGTTCTCGCCGTACGCATGGTCATATTCCATATCTATGAACAAAGAATAGAGCACCGCGAGCTTGCCTGCTTCATCCAGATGCTCTGGTACCAAAGCTGCCATCTCGCCGACAGCTTCGTCATACACCGCTTCAACCAGCTTGTCTTTTCGCCGCCTATCGGCGATTTCTTTTTCGCCCCACCCATTGCCGTCGGGGCCGAAGATTTCGATTTTTAGAGGCTTTTCGGTCATTTTGTATCCCTATCTCCCCGAAACATTCCTTCGGCGATAACCCTTTCTTAGAGCGATAATTCAGGCGTTCTTTTTCGCGGCATTTTTTGTTTTTGTTTATTAGCTTACGTACTATAACTCTTTATTATAGTAGCATATTAAGCGTTATATGTCAATATGACGCTTCACCGTGACTCCAAAAGGTATCCCTTGGCAAATGAGATGGCGGCCTACCCTGCCTGAGGCGCTGGCTGGCATACTGGACAAATATGCGTGCCTCGCCCAGCGACGCGGATTTTTTCAATCAAGACATCTGGGTGGCGCGGGCACGGCTGGCCGTCGCGGCGAAACGCCCGGGCGAAGTCCATATAACTCCCGCGCTTGCCTTCGGCGTCCACATAGTTCCTATCAGTACTGCCGCCTTTTTCGATGGCGAGCGTCATGACTTCGCGGATTTCGCGCCAAAGCTCATAAATTTGGTTTTTCGAAACATCTTTGACTCTCGTAGCAGGGTGGATCTTCGCGCCCCACAGACCTTCGTCGGCATAAATATTACCAACGCCCGCAAGCACGGTTTGATCCAGAATCGCTGCTTTTATAGTCGTATTTTTACGCCTTTGTAGGCGCTCAAACAGCATCTTAGCAGTGAAGTCGTCTTCGAGCGGTTCCGGCCCGACCTTTTTCATGAAGTCGATATTCGGCACTTCCAAAGACGGAAATAATTTCATCCAGCCGAATTTGCGCTGGTCGTTGAAAAATAACCGCGAACCATCGGTAAAAATAATCTCGACGCGCGTCGACCTATCAGGCAGATCACCAATCAGACTATCGTTCGGGTGGCCGGCTCCGAATGCCACTCCCTCATCCCTGAACACCAGTTGCCCCGTCATCTTGAGATGTATCACCAATGTGTAATCGGAGCTGAGGTCAATCAATAACACCTTGGCACGGCGGCGAACAGCAACTATCTTCGCGCCGATTAGAAA
>CBFGYC010000002.1:0-21338 GCA_965652985.1 uncultured bacterium
TCCTGAATTCTCATTTTTCCAGGATTATAGCCTGTGTAGTCGTACCACCGCTTGTTGTACCAATAGATATTGCCCTTCGCATCGGCCATCCAACATATCGTCGGAATGGTATCAGCAAGCAATCGAAAGGCTTCAACAGTATCCTGCCTTTTCTCGTTCATATTTTCGACTTGTATTGTTTTCGACATAAAATCACAGCCTTATCTACAGGGAGCCTACCGGGTGTTACTACTATACCAAGGAAGCGGATAAAGAGATAAAGCAAGAGAGGCTGGTCTTTCATGCCTCTCTTGCAGGAGCTAGCGAATGCACTTAAGCACTAACGCTACGTCCGCCACTTACGGCTTTCATGATGGCGAGTAAGATAATCGCGCCGACAATGGCAACTATCAGGTTAGTAAAGTTTACGCCCGATGGGTTAGTGCCCGTAATGAGCTGCATAACGAAACCACCGATGAACGCACCGATAATACCAACGATAATGTTACCAATCGCACCCATCTGGGCATCTGTCTTCATTATCATAGACGCGATCCAACCAGCCAATGCACCAAGCAGTATCCATAGAATTATATCAATCATGTGCTTCTCTCCTTTTGCTTATATATGACACTAGGTATCATATAAGGCGCGTGCGGTTGTCGCTGTAATTTTTTTTACTAAGTTGACTTATTTTGTTTCGTTTTTTTGCATGAAGGATATATTGCCCAGCCTGAACAGTGGATCTTGCTCTTCTTCACGTCCACGCCGCTTCCAATATAGTATGGTTTCCATGAGACCACGACGCTTCCTGTATTTGATGATCATGAAGACCATCGTGGCGTAGAACGTGATATACACGGCATTGACATACATGTAGGCAGTCGCCCCGATTGACGAAGCATACAGGAGCGAAACGCATTGGCAGCAAACCCAGACCGCCCAGGTGGTAAGACTGAATCCATCCGATTGTTTGACGACGAGAAGTTTTTTAATCTGAGGAATCATCGCCAAGATGCCTATGGACGCACTCAGCAAGTAGATGGTTTGTATTGAGATGCTCATTTGTCTTCTTTTTTGTTTTATTTGTTACTATTCTTATAATAGCATTATAGTATTAAAAAGTCAAGTACTCTTTCCTCTTCGATGCAGACCGTTGCGTGCTCGCCCCTACCTAAAGCATGCATCCATAACGAGTTCCTGCAGTTCACGAACCTCTTCTAGTTGACGTTTTTCAGCGTCCGGGTCGGTGTCGTAGTACACACCCTCACCGCCTTCGAGCATGGCCCATTTACGATTATTCACCTTCCAAAGGTCGCTGCTATCGCCCGGCTCATTCCCCGGTAAGTCGTCGCCGTTCTTACCCTTATGACCAAGGTGCGACGCGCCGCCCAGCCGAGACCTGTTTCGGTCTTCAACTGTCTGGAATTGAATCTCAACGGGTAGTATTTTATCGCCGTCGCTTATGTTGAATGTTACTTTTAATACTTGGAACGGCTCATTCACCTCTTCGTCAACTACGGCGATGTCGATATCTGCCGCAAATTCATCTCCCAGGCCGGACCTTACGGCTTCTATATAAGCGTTCTGGCCTTTTACATGAACTGGAGACTCCTTGGATTTCGCGCTTACCAGCTCGCACACACCATTTTCTGCGAGGCTTTGGATGGTAGCATACACATCTTTGAACTCCGTCACCATCTCATCGATAGTTTCTACGACCACCGTGCCTGCGTAGATATCTTGAGGAAGTTGCCCCCCGTTTTTAATCAATGCCTTTTCGGTTGATGAGCCGGGTGATTTTATACGCGATATATAGCGGGCTCGAGTGCCAGCCGCACTCACGTAGCGGATAGCACTGAAGTAGCTTTTGCTGCCGTAAGCTGTTTCCTTATTATCGATGATGAAGCCAAAGTCATATTCTTCGAGATCAACGCCTACAATATCGGTGATGACCTTATTGACGAGCTCGCTCTCTCTTACCGATTCCGTATATTCAGAGATTTCATCATATTTCTGCCTGGCTTCTTCGCTACCGCTTGCCATCAGACGAGCCTTCTCGGCGTGATGTCTGAGTGTCGCTTCGTTCGCATGCAGCCCGAGTAGATCAAGCAGCGGCGCATACACGGTCTCAATTTCCAAAATATCCTTTAAGACAGACCGATCATAAACGGTAGCCGTGGCCACGCGGTCGAGCGCAGGCGCAGATCGAATGAGGATAGACTCGACATTAACATGCTGGCTCAAGTCAGTGATCGTCGGCACGTCGACGCCGATTCGTATATCACGCCAGTCGTCTTCACTGAGCTCAGCCATACCGTCAAGTTTTTCCAGAACTTCCCGGCTACGCTCGGTCCCGTGGTTTTCTAGCCGGCTTCGATAATGACTTGCTATCGCATCGATCCTAGGCAAATCGCGCCAAAGCCAAAACATGTAATCGACGTCTTCGGCCGTATTCGAGAGGCTTGGGTCCGTCAGGTAATCCATCAGCTGCCAAGCCATGTCGCTGCGTCCGTCTAACGGTGCGCTCTCGTCTCGTATCGTATCCACGTGGCCCTGTAGTCTGGCCACGGTGAGCGCATGATCGCTCAGCAACTTCTCACCTACGAAGACCCGTAAGTTTTCGCACATCCTTTCGCCCTGTTCCCTGACTTTTTCAGAGTCAAAAACAGAGGCTTCCCTAGACAGCGGACCGGGAGCCTGCCACCCCGATTCAAGGGCATATTCAGGATAGGTATTCACTTATGTATTATAACATAAAGAGCGCATACTGTCTAAGATTCTAAGGGTCGCTACACCGTATAAAGCTATCCTAGTATTCATCGGTATCGTAATGGTACTTCATTTCGAACATCCCGCCAGTACCGTTTTTGGCAAACCGTGCTATTTCGCCGATTGATTCAAAAACCGTATCCTTCGCCTCGAGCTCCTCGCTGCTGAGCCATGCATTATGCTGGCCTTCGGTGTCAATGAGATCACCTTTCGGTTCGGCACCATACATCAGCATGAAATATTTATCTTCTAAAAAATCGCCTGATTTTTCGTAGTCCATCTTGTGATATAACCCGGCGTACCGGAATTTCGCGCTAAGGCCAGTTTCTTCGAGCAGTTCTCTACTGGCAGCCTCTTCACACGTCTCGCCCCACCGTACTTTGCCGGTCGGTCGGCCCCAAAAACCATAAAATGGCTGCTTGAGGCGCTGTTGTGCCAAATATCTGCCCTCACCATCCTCAACGATTAGCAGGACCGAAAGCTTCGGTTGCTTTTCGAGCACCTTTTCACCGGTATCCATACGATTGGCATACTCTTTGCCGGCACGAGTCAAAGTATAAGACCCTTCCTTTTTTTCTAAATAGCCGGTATCTATTAACTGCTTGATATGAAAGTTAAAGTGATCACTCGTTAAATCCGTAGACCGTAGCAGCTCGCTAAAACTGGCCTGCTCCATAAAAAGCAGTTTGTGTAGTATTTCCATTTGCGCCTGATGGGCACTAGCCTCGTAACTCATTTCGTTTCCTCTTGTTATCGTACCGTTATCCTAAATGACCCCATGAAATGTGTCTAGTAAAGCCGGCTTCAGCTATCATATCTATTCGACAAAACGATCGGCGATCAGAACCGGACGAACGCTGGCAATGTAACTTTGAAGATCTATCTCGCCGATAAAACCCGGCAGTACCTGTTCTCGTCTTGGATCAATGAACTCACAGGCCGCGAGCTCGATAAGACCATGGGATGTCTTTGAGAAATCTACCGCGGCGAAGTCGGCGGAGTCCTCAATGAGAAAAAAGAACTCCAGCTCTTCTTCGCAGTCCGCCCGACCAGAACGAAACTGCTGGACAAACAGTAGCCTGCCTGGCGTTACATTCACGCCAAGCTCTTCTTTCATTTCACGCCTCAAGCCGTTTTCAAGAGATTCCCCCGGATCGAGTCCGCCACCAGGAACCGCCCACCAATCTTTCGGTGCGCCGTCTTTGCTCTTGTGTTTCACGGCCAAGATTTTGCCGTCTTTATAAATAATTCCCCGTACGCCAATACGCCTTTTGTCCATTTTGTCCTCTCTACTTAGCTGCAAACAGTAAGGCGCCAGTGGTCAGGCACGTCCCGACGTGATACGCGTAGCGGAACCGAAGCGGTTCATAGTAGTTGTAGTGTACAACCGAGGCGAAAGAAAAACAAGCTAAGAAGCTCTTTTGGTCGCTGCCTTACCGATACCAAGACGCGCTTTTTCTTTGGTGCGCACCTTTTTGTTGTGGTCGCCGGAATAGTTCGCGGCAATAGCATCGATAACGCCGTCAACCATCACGACTCGTTCGCCAAGCGGTACGTTCGCCGCGTCAAAGGAGCCTCCAAGAATCGCCATCATATGGTCCCTCTGGCGAAGGCGTTTATTTTTTGAATTATACGCAAGGTCACTGGCGACGTCTGGGTGACCAAGCTCATTCGCCTCGGCGGCGCCACCGAGCATGAAGTAGCCGCCTCGGCCATACAGCACGGCGAAGAGCCGACCTTTTACTTCGTCATCGATATATATACCACCGAAGGTATTGGCAATTTCCGCCTCCCAATCCTGATAGAACGAATCCGGCAGCGGCTGCGGCTCTGGATACTCTACTAAAACATCGAGCTCGTGCAGTAGGTCGTCGTCGGCATAATAACAATCCTCTCTTCGGAAATCGTCAAGAACCTGTGGCGCCGCGCTGCTTCGCTCGTGTGCTCTGGTAGCCATATGCGCACATTATACCATAATTCAAATATAAATACAACTTATTGGTTATGGTATTCTAGTAGATATGGAAACACAACCTACAGTCGTCATGCCGGATGGTTCGATTGATATAAATGGCCAGCTGCCAGATATCATGTCATCACTCACCGATGCGATGGCTCCGTTCATATTGCTGTCATTCGTGATAACTCTTGCATTCGTTGTGCTGTATGTCGTTTCGATGATTCGGCGCAGGAAATTGGAGAATGCGATCCTTGATATGCAAAAAGTACTTCATGAAATGAACGAGCGCGAAAAGGCTCGCCAGGCCCCGCGCCCCATGAGCGACGTACCGAGAACCAGCGAGGACAAGATACTCGCTGCTAGAGAACCTAAGGAATAGTCTAGTCGGCGTATTCGCTGCTTTTCGGAGTGCGAATCGTCTTTTGCTGCTTACCGATACTGACCGGATACTCACCAGTAAAGGCCGCAAGGTTGAGCTGCCTCTTTGGCACGCCTATGGCCTTGACAAGGTTTGAAACTGACAGGAAACCAAGATAATCGGCGCCAATTTTGTGGCGCATTTCTTCAATGGTCATGTTTGCTGCCATAAGGTCGGCCTGCAGCGGTGTGTCGACGCCGTAAAAATCAGGATAGCGGATCGGTGGCGAAGCGATAAGGATGGTGACCGACTGGGCGCCGAGTTCCCGAGCGAGGGCGACTAGTCGCGGTAGCGTGTTGCCACGAACAATCGAATCGTCAATCATGACAAGGTGCTTGCCTTTAACCAGCTCTGGAATCATGGTGTGTTTGAGACGCAAGTTATCCTGACGTGACGCCTGGGTCGGCTGCATGAACGTACGGCCGATGTAGCGGTTCTTGATGATTGCCGTTCTATATTCGAGTCCGAGTGCCGCGGCGTACGATTCGGCGGCGGGCACGGAGGTGTCCGGAACCGCCGTCACGACGACATCCTTCTTGTCGGCCTCTGGCTGGTGCACCTTAGCGAGTTCAGTGCCAAATCGACGACGCACCGTATCGACCCTAGTACCCAAAAACACGCTGTCGTGGCGGGCAAAATACACCAGCTCAAATGCATCGAGCCGCTCGCTCCCTTTAGCGAACTTGTATGATTCGACGATCTCGCCGTCTCGTATCCGCACAACCTCACCTGGCTCGACCGAACGGACATGCTTGGCGTCGACCGTATCAAGCGCACAGGTCTCGCTAGCGAGAATGATACCGCCTTCGAACTCTCCAATTACAAGCGGGCGAATACCGCACGGATCACGAAAACCGACAAGGTCGCCTTTGTGCGTCGCCACGCAGGCGTAAGCCCCGGTTGCAATTTGGCTGACCTCTGATATTGCTTCATTAAAGCTACGTCCGCCGTGCAACTTACTAGCGAGAGCATTACCAAATAGTTCGGAATCGTTGTACTGCTCGGTGATATAGCCACGCTTATGGAGATAATCTTCTAGCTCTTCGGTGTCAGGAATATTGCCATTGTGCGCGAAGGCAAAACCGATTGATTCGTTTAGAACCGGCTGGAGGTGCGCATGACGATTACCGCTCGTCGAGTAGCGATTGTGTCCGACCGCGATACTCCCTTCTAGGGTATCGATATCGTTCTGATGAAAAACGTCGCGCACCATACCTGGCCTGCGTACAGCCCTTAGCGTACTACCGCTGGTCGCGGCAATACCCGATCCCTCGACTCCTCTATGTTGCAAAGCGAACAACGCTTTATACGCGACGTGTGCCGCTTCGGTACTTGCCGATACAGTAGAAACACCCACCACGGCGCACTTTTCATGAAGCCTGTCATCTACATATTTCACTGTAATAGTGTAGCATGCGGGCACATTTTGAAGCGTCGCTCATGTATAGTGGAGTGTATGAAATGGTATAAAAACGAAAGAGCGGATGTCGTTATTTTGGAACGCGGCGAAGAGCTGATTTCTACGCTTGAAGCCTACACCATAGAAAACAACCTCCCGGGCGCATGGCTGCAATCGGGCCTGGGCGGAGCAGGACAAGCAACGCTTTCTTTTTATGATCTAGACAAGAAAGAATACGTCGATAGAACGCTTAATGACCCTCTTGAAATCCTAAGCCTTCAAGGCAACTTGTCTTGGGTCGACGCGAAACCATTCTGGCATGTGCACGGCACGTTTGGCAACGAACAATACAGCGCGATTGGCGGTCATATAAAAAGCCTCGAGATAGCTCTCACGGGCGAGTTGCTTGTCGTGCCCCTTGAAACGCAGATGACCCGTGTATTTGACGAGACAACCGGGCTCAAGTTACTCAGGTTGAAGTAAAGCGCTCTTTTGGCAGGCTGTTTCAACGCTCCAACACCGCCTTAGACGTAATGCAATGTGTTGTATATTGTATATCCATATGGCTAGCATAGCTCAAACACATAGCATATTTTTTTGCAAAATAGCATAAGCGTTATAAAAATTACTACATATATTTTTATCTGTTATACGTCAAATATGGTCTAATACTGTTGACGATTAAAATGCCTGCGATATGATGGATTTTGTGTCTTGAAAAAGTGAGGGCACAAAATACGCGCTACAACACAAACAGCTTATGTTATCAACCGGCGCGTAGAGGAGTATAAGAATATGAAATCGATAGTAGCTTTGGCACTGAGTGCGTCTTTTGCGCTTGTGCTACTTGGCGGTTCGTCCGCCGGTGCCGAGGAGAAACCAACAGAGGAAAATAAAAGTGAACCAGCCGTAGTCGTAGTAGTAAAAGCAGGCGATACGCTCACCTCGATCGCTGAGGAACACGGCCTAACGTACGCCCGTCTCTACGACGCGAACGAAAGCATCGCGGACCCTGACGTCATCGACGTGGGCGACGAAGTCCGTATACCAAAGGAAGACGAGCAATTACCTGATCGCTTTTCACAGTATCAATCTAGCATCGTAGCTACTCCGGTCGTAGCACAATCTGCTACCACCTACACAACGCGCGGCTACACGTCGGCTCCAGTGAACTCGTCGAGTTATTATATCGGAAACGGTATGTGGTGCACCGATTACGTTCACAGCAAGCGCCCAGACGTCGCGATTTACGGTAACGCCGGCTACAATTGGATCGGTTCCGCTCAAGCAGCGGGTAAAGCTACCGGTAGCGCTCCGCGCGCAGGCGCCGTGGCAGTTACTAACGGTCATGTGGCATACGTCGAAAGTGTGAACCCAGACGGCAGCTATGTCGTGTCAGAGATGGGCTGGAACTACCAAGCTGGCAACTACAATAAGCGTACTGTGCAACCTGGCGCTTTTGGCGCGTTCATTTACTAATCGCGTCTCCCAAACCAAAAGAGAACCCGTTCGTCGGGTTCTCTTTATTGACATTATTAGACTTATATGTTAATATACAATCATCCTCATAAAGGAAAACAAATATGAACCACACAAAACAGCCAAACAAAAAATCGAATCACCCTGATACGGTACAAGGCGGCCTGAGTCACGACGATCTCACAATGCTCAATCAAGTACTACAACAGGTCAAGGGTATTAGTTGCGTCTCCTACCCGACCCGTGAGTACCAAATTACAGAGCAGGCAGCTGAACAGGCGTAGTTAAGACGACCTTTATTACTCTCCGGTATTTTTCTTTGACGAAGTATATTTTCGATAAAGAATCCACGCAAAAATACCAGCGCCGACCAGACCTAGAATGATGGTGATGATCGAACTGGCGCCCTCTATGCCGTGCGTGATTTCCTCTGCCGCTCCTAGACCGGTAAATCCGATATAGAGATAGACAAAGTCGCGAACTATCGTTCCGAAAAATGTACTGATAATGAACAGTTTCTTCGGCAAAGCAACCAGGCCACAGATCAGCGAGATTGGCGCGCTCGGAATAATGGGCGTGGAGCGAATAATGAGAAGCGTCACATAATCTCTTGGCGTGCCCTGAAAGCGGTCGCCGATATGCTCGACTTGCCTATGCGTCAGACCAATATAACGGCCTGCCTTAGAAAGAATGATGTCTTCTGATTTATCAGCGATAACGTAAAGAATAATCGCTGCGATTGTCTTGCCTACCGCAGCGATGACCGCGACGATAAATAAGTACCAAAACGGCGAGCCATTCGAGTTTACCATCGTGCCTGCAAGTGTCATAACGACCGGCGACGGAATAGGCGCGATGAGTTCTTCGATGAATGATCCAAGAAAGGCAAACAGCTCAACCGGAACCTCCTCGGCGAGCTGTTCTAAAAAGCTGATAAGTGTCTCGATAATTCCCATAGTATAGTAGCTAGTCTTTTAACTATACCATCCTAGGTCACTCAATTAGAAGTTCTAGATAAGGAATCGTCGCACACCGATCACGGAACCGCCTATTAGGGCAATCGATCCGATGATAGCCAAGAACAAGTAGCTGTTCTCTTCCTCGGTAGCGGCGCTGTCGCTTATATCGGTGTCACCGAGTACAGTCGCGGTTTCATCAGATTTTTGACCTTCTTCAGTCGTTACGACTTCTGTTTCCGTGTTCGCCGCAGTGACAGGTGCGGTAGTGCCTGCAAACCGACTATCGATAACGGTCCTCCTCCTGTTCGCGTTAGCGTTTTGAATTGGCGTACTTTCCTGAGGAACAAACTGCACAGGACCCGTTGGCTTTAGAGTTGGTTGATCGGGTTTGTTGCCGTATGCGGTATCTAACGCAAAACTACCAAACCAGTCGCCCGTGATGTTTATGAAGAGCAGGCCGAACCATCCCGTCAGACTGAGCGAGCTATTTGAAACATTCGCGACATTCGCCATCGCATGCGCGTTGCCACTCGTCGCATTGCCACCGGTAGTGTTATTTGCGACAGTCGCATCACCAGAGCCGGCAGTAACATTGATCGTGTTGGTAATACCATGCCTCGATGTAGACTCAAGGGTGAGGTCGGGAGTATGCTTGTCGCTACTTTCTACGCCGCTGCCAATCATCGCGGCCGTCGCACCAGCCGGAGCGTCTACGATCATACCAACCCATCTCCCGAGGACATTCACGAAGACGAGCATGCTATTTTCGGCCACGATATTTCGACCCGTTACGTTAAAGATGACGACATTAGACTCAGCATCGCCGCTCGTGGCGTTACCACCATTCGTATTGCCAAATACATCCGCTGCGCCGCTTTCTGCGACCGCAGTGATGTTATTTACGATCGTAGTGGTATCCTGCGTTGAGAGTTGGGCACTAGAGCCATCACCGCCGCCATTATTCGCGAGCATCTGCGGGATGAAGTCTGGCGCAATCAGAATATCGCCATCAAGACTGCCATAGATATTAATCGTACCAATGAAAGAGTCCTGTGTCGCGATCATCGAGTTTAGGATATTGATGACGTTCGCCATTGCCGTGGCGCTACCCGTAGTCGCATCGCCGGCCTCGGTGTTATTTTCGACTGTCGCATTGCCACTCTGCGCGTTTAAGTTGACATCGTTGTTGATATCGAAATTAGTCGTAGCATTTATTTCAGTCGCTCCACTATTCTGGGCTTCCTGTTCGAGCATGGCCTTAAGGAGCATCGGATAGAGTATGATGTCACCGCTAACGTCACCGTAAATATCCTTGGTAAAAGTCGCGACTTTTTGGTTCTCTCCTGTTGCGACACTTGAGTTTACCGAATTGATTATATTCGCTACCGCCGTCGCGTCGCCGGTCAAAGCGCCACCGGCCTTGGTGTTACTAGAAATCAATGCGTCGCCTGAAGTAGCATCTGACGTAACTGTATTGTTTACATTTACATTCGTGTCGATAGTCTTTTCAGTCGATTGTTCTGCGTCTTCAGTTATTTCGCCGCTTTGATCACTGCTATCTTGGCTCGTCGTTGAGACTTCAGGCTCAATGATAACCGGCTCTGGTGGCTTCTCGTACGACTCAGTTTCTGGGTTCCACTGCCACTCTTCACTATTCCACTTTTTATGAACCGGATCATACGTATATGTCGGTTCCTTTTTCTCAATTTCTTGGGTCTGGTCTTCCGACTGGACAACCGTTTGAGCTTCCGGTTGTGTCGCTGGCTCTTGTGCGGTGGCCATCGCGGCCGTTGGATAGCCAGCCACAAGAACGAGCGCGCTGATATAAAGGATTGATTTCCGTGCTACATCTACTGCCTTAGGCATATACACCCCTTTCAATAATTCCTGAGACGAGGCGGTGAATGAATTATCACCGCCCCTACTCGTACTACAACTAACTAGTTAGATACGTGAACAGTAAAGCTTGATGAGCTTGTGTTCGAAACACTACCGCTCGTAGCGCTTCCGCCATTCGTGTTGCCCCTCACTTCTGCGTCACCAGAATCTGCATCCTGATTGACATCGTTGTTGATATCAATGTTGGTGTCATTATCGACATCTACATCAAAATCGTATTCAAAGTCAACTTCGTTGTTAGAGCCAGGACCGGTGTTTTCGATCGAACCATCGAATGACGCAGTACCCATGCCGCCGCCACCGCTCCAAGAAGCAGCACTAGTATTCTCAACCACGATGTCGGCAGTGACAGCACTTTCGTTCATCGCGCTACCGCTCTCCGCATCGCCGCCAGTATTGTTCCACTCGACTTCCGCATCGCCGCTCTCTGCGTCCTGATCGACGTCGTTATCGAGATCTAAATCAGTATCGTTACGATACTCAAAATCGTACTCAACTTCTGAGTCGATTTCGTTGTTAGAGCCAGGACCGGTATCAACGATCGAGCCGCTCTGTGCGCCAGCGAATCCTGCCATGCCGAACACAAGCCCAACTGATAGAGCACCTACTCCGGCTAATTTCTTAATATCTACCTTTTTCATACACCCTCCTATTGGTTAACTTCTGTCAACAGGCTATGATAGAAAGCTTTGTGGCCACTCTATCGCGTTCACGTAAAAAGTGTAGCGTCCAAGCCCCGTAGAGGGGATATAGTCTCTTGGAATCCTTATAGCTTGATAGCTCGCATACATTTTCGTCTGTAAACACTCTCCTGAGACCTACTAAAAAGCTTACAGTTTCCTTAAAATTTTGTATGCGAGAATTCTTACATAGAACCTGTGAATTTTCTTACAGCATAAGCATGATACACTATGCTGGCTTAGGAGTTACCTCTTTTAATGCGAATAATGCCAGTGTTCGGTGTTGGTCAAATAGACCGGAGCATGTTTGTAACACCAACCTAGGCTCACCCTCCGCCGTAAGCATGCTAAGGTCGCTTGGTTCTACTTGGCTCACTGATTCAAAGGTATAGACGAATCGTGAACCACCCGCGGCATGTACGATAGCTTCAGCGCCTGGCTGTAGGTCAGGGAGGGCACCGAATATACCCCACTTGGCATGGCCGTAAATAAGCGTGGTGCCGTTCGTATCGTTAACAGGGACGGTCGTGTCCGCGACAAAAGCCGCACTGTCATCAACGGTCCATGTCTGGGTGTTCGGATCATACGTTCCCGGACGTACCGCGATATCAATCGCGATACTTGGCACTTCAATCCGCTCGGCCTCGCCAATCACAGGCTCTTTTACAGGAAGCTTTTTTACTTCCTCAACCTGTACTCGCTCCACCACTTTCTCTTGCGGCTTTTCAGTTTTGGCCAGTGGCTGATCTAGCTCCAGAAGAAGCGAAGGGGCTACATTGCGAAAGAGCCGCTCCTGCTTATCTGAGAGGTCCTCGTCTTCCTGCTCTGCGATAGTTTCCGGCATTGGCAGCACGGGCTGAACAGACACGAGCGACTCTTGATCGGCTTTTATAGCAACGGAAGGTTCGTTATTTTCTCTATGCGGTTCGGCAGCTATTTTTGCTTCACTATCCGTATCAGCCACCACGTCTGCAGGCTGGGATAAAGCCAAGACCAAGCCTTCCACGGCTTGGTCTTTTGTAAGGGGCGTAATTATATGCTTTGGTGCGTCGGCTATCCTCGGTGTGTCAGGTACTGCTTTTCGCACCTCTTCCACCTCTTGGCGAGGGATAGTTGATGGCTGCTGAACGACTACTTGTTTCGGGGCATCCTCTATCTTATCTTGGGGCGTATTGAGCAGCGGAAATGGCAGCGTCAAGGAGAGGGCGGCAAAACCAACGCTGCCGACAGTGAAAAGATAATCAAAACCCCAACGGACCATTTTATGCCTACTTTATCTTTCTTAGAAAAGGCGTCGATACGCGAACACGAGCGCGCCCGTCGCTACAAGACTACCGACAAGAAAGATGACCGGGGCTGTATCGCCGCTCGTTACAGGAAGCGCCTTTGGAGTCACGTTTTGCGTAGGCTGGACAGGAGCCTCACCTCGCCCTGGGGTTGGTTCTTCAGGAGTTTCCGGCTGAGGCTGAGGGACAACGGACTCGATGAGACATGTACCGTTTTCGATCTTCACATTGAAGGTTGCTTGGTTGTTGTTCGAAACAGATCCCGAGACCGCGCCTCCTCCGGTTCCGTTGCCTTCAACGGAGACGGTTCCGCTACCTGCGTTTTGATTGGTTTTGTTGTTGATGATGATTACATTGCTGTTGTCGACTTCGCATTTGTAATCTTCTTTGACGACAACTTCGTTATTAGAGCCAGGCCCGGTATTTTCAATGGTTTGCGCCGAAACCGGTTCACTCACCATGAACGGCACAAAAAGCAATGCGGCCACTGCTATGACTTGATAGATTTTTTTCATACTTCCCTCCTTAGATAAAACGCTTACTTTGTTCCCCGGTCACGTTTGTGTTTCTGTATTAATCATATGATTATCATTTGTAATTTGCAAATGGTCAAAGATATTTTAGAATTCCCCTACTGTAAATTTTGATGAAACAGCCGTATTGTAATTTAGTTCACTAAAAGCAAGCCAGCGTTTTGCTAGAGTAGGTGGAAGTGAGTACAGCAACCAACCGATTAGAAGCCGATCGAGAGATAAATATCATTGAACAGCGATTGACCTCGCCTACCGTTTCGTTTTTCCTGGGGTTTTCTATCCTCGGTGCGTGCGTCTACCTCTTCTTCCTGCTGCAACCGGCTTTCCGTGGCGACCCTTTGCCGTATTTCATGGTAATAATCGCTGAGTTCTTCTTGATCTCGCAGGCAGTATTGTCATTCTGGACGATACTGAGTGGCCGGACGAACCCTCGGCACTATGAGTACCACGACACACAGAACAAGCTTTTCGGAAGCAAGATCGGGAAGAACTTCGTGAAGAGGCTAGAAGAATACCGTTCCGAAGACACAAGAGACCTACAGATATACCTTAATGGCAAGAAACAATCAGTCGACGTATTTATTCCGGTCTACGGTGAGCCCGTGGAAGAAATCGAAGCGACGGCCGTTGCCGCCCGCGATATTTACGGACGCCACACGACATCCATACTCGATGACGGCGGATCGGACGAGGTTCGTGAAATGGCAAACCGAATAGGTGTGCGTTATATTCGACGTCCGACCCATGAACACGCCAAAGCCGGGAATATAAATTATGGCCTCCGTAGCAGCAAGGGTAACTTCTTTGTAATCTTTGACGCGGATTTCGTCGCCAAAAAAGAGTTTTTGTATGAGACTCTACCGTTCTTTGAGGATGACAAGATGGCGATGGTGCAGACACCACAGTACTACAACAACGCGCTTAATTTCGTCTCAACCGGAGCCGGCTACATGCAACATGTGTTTTACTCGATGTTAATGGCCGGCAAGAATCGCTTTAACGCGGCTTTTTGTGTCGGTACCTGCGTGGTCTTTCGACGCTCGGCGATCGATGACATCGGCGGGATGTACGAAAAATCAAAATCAGAGGACATCTGGACCTCACTGAAACTGCACGAGCTCGGATGGAAAACGATTTATATCAACAAGGTGCTCGCCGAAGGCAAGACGCCCGAAACCATCAAGGCCTACTCTAAGCAACAGCTCCGTTGGGCGACTGGCGGCTTTGAAATCTTCTTGAAACACAATCCGCTCTTCAATAAAAAACTAACGATGGATCAGCGCCTTCAGTATTTCATGACCACATCCTTCTACTTTAATGGGTTCGCGATCTTAACGCTCTTACTGCTCCCTCCCCTCCAGATATTTTTCAATCTTTCACCCGTATCGCTGAACGTTCCGCTCTGGCAATATATACTCCTCTATTCTGGCTATTTTTTTATGCAGCTACTTCTTTCGTTCTATGCGATGGGGGGCTTCAAATTAGAAACGATCATGATATCTGCCGCGTCATTCCCGATATACATAAAGGCGTTCTTCAATGCCCTCTTGGGCCGCGACCAAGCGTGGTCGGCTACGAACAAGAAAGAAACTGACTATGATTCGCCGTTCAATTACATACGGATGCAGACCTACGTCTTTCTATTTATCCTCTTAACAAGTGTTGTAGGTGTCTGGAAATCTTTTTATACGAGCGAGTTCTCAATCTCGGTTGTGTGGAGCATTGTCATGACCACGATTTTCGGCTGTTTCATATTTGCGGCGCTCAAAGAAGCTCACAAACTCCGAAGAGATGCCAGGCGAGCGCGAAAACGTCAAATTGAGGTAAGGAGTTACTAGATATGGGATTTTTTGCACGGCTCAATTTCTTATTAGGGATGGTATTCGTCGTGGCTATAGTCGCCGGATTATTCTTGCTGCTTAATTACATGATGTCGAACATCTCATCACAAAAAGCCACGCTCGAAACGGACGCCTATGCGGTCTCAAGTGATTACGATGGTGTTCTCAGGAACCAGTTCGTGTCACCCGGTGATACGGTTAAAGAGGGAGATCGGTTATTTGAGATAAGCAGCCCCTCCCTGACGCAAGCAATCCGTAATGACCGGGCTGATGAGACTTCGCCTCTTTTTGAAGTAACCGATACCGGGAATATGATACTGCTGGCAACCGCTACAGGCACAGTCCAACAGGTCAACTTCACGACCGGATCCTATATTCAGGCAAACAATGAGATCGCTACTATCGCCACGGACAACGCGCGCTACGTTATCGCCAAGTATCTTTTGAACGCACCTGATTATGCTCGTATCAATCAGGGCAAGCCTGTTCGGGTTATTTTACCCGATAACTCTCGCTATGAAGCCACTGTGTTTGACATCAGCCTCGAGCAAGATGAAGAGCAGGTCTTTACTGTCGTGAGAGCCAGATTACCAAAAGACGCCCACATACTTCCAGCGTTCGCTTCAGGTACGCCAGTAGCTACGACGTGGCAACTCAATAATAGCGACTGGCAAAACATGCTGTTCGATTTTGTGCGGAAACTATTTGAGCCACAGACATATACGCAATGAGGCCAAGGAGAAACTTCACCACCCGGCTACCATTATGGCTTTACTTATTGGCAGGAGCTTTGCTACTAGGAATAGTTGGCATCTCTCTATGGAGGTTGACCATGAACACGCAACATTCCCTCGACACGTCAAAAACATCCCTTGTTAATGAATCAGTTCTATCGGAGCTTGCAACTACCAATGTTCCGATCGATCGTTCACACCTTGCAGAAGGTTTGGCTCCGCCGACGAATACATGGTTTAGCGGCTTCGCACTGCAGGCTGACCCTAAGCCTGGGTACAATTACCCAAACAGTTTCATGCCGCTCCCTGACGGCTTCGAATTCAGTTTGCCACGGGTCAGCGCGGAGGAAAACATCATTACCGGTACTCACGCCCCTGACATAGTCGCAACCATCGAAGGCGCTCGCAGCTTTGTGGTTACCGACTACGATGAGCTTACGGTCGAACTGACATATTACGATAATAAGAGCAAAGCGCTTGCTACCGTACACGTAGCCAGTGGCCTGCCGTATGTGTATGTCACCGCCAAACAAGACATCACCGTCCGCACGAATGGCAGCGTTGAAAATCAGGACTCTTGGGCGCAGATAGAAAGTAACGGCATGCACTATGGTATCAATGTTGCCGTGAACGACAATAGCTTCCGTTTATCAGACGGCGAAGACGCCAGCTTCTTTAGCGCACCATCCAAGGACAAGCTCGAAATCGTCAGGAAATATGCCGATACGGTAGTCAGTTCAGCACAGGTTTCTTATGAGCGTAAGGCCGAGACCTTCACGACGACATTCCACTACAACACGAGTGATGATGAGCCGACGCTCTTTACCTATCTACCCCATCAACAAGCGGGTGAGGAATCCGAAGTTACCTATCGGTCGATTTTTGGAGATCTTTCGGCCAGCACAGGAACGACATTCTCTTTTGAAACGCCATCGATAGAAGTAGAATCGCAGCTTGACCTCTCTGAAATCACCGACGATCAACGCCAGCTTCTGTCCGAGCAACTTCGTAGCGATATCGGACAATTCGAAGAAAAGAAAGACACCTACTTTGGCGGTAAGCAGCTTTATAGGATGGCCCAGCTGCTTGTTCTGGCCAAGCAGCTGGGCGAAGATGAGCTCGCATCAACTGCCCAGACAATTATCAAGAGAGAGCTTGAGTCATGGCTTGCGCCAGGAAAAACTGAACTGAAGTCATTTCGATACGATCCACTCATGCAGAGTATTATTGGCAACGAAGCTAGCTTCGGCTCGGATAAAGAGCTCAATGACCATCACTTCCATTACGGCTATTTTATCTATGCAGCGGCTCTATTAGCCGAGTACGATAAGCAGTTTTTAAGTACGCATGGTGACATGGTCAACCTTCTTGTTGCTGACATCGCGAACTATAACAAAGACGAAAAGCTACCTCTCAGGCGCACATTCGACCCTTATGCCGGACATTCGTGGGCATCCGGCACGTCGCCGTTCAAAGACGGAAACAATCAAGAATCAACGTCCGAAGCTATCAATGCTTGGGTCGGAGTTGCTTTGTGGGCCGAACAAGTAGACAATCACCCTCTTCAGCTTCAAGCTGAGTGGATGCTTAGTCAGGAATATGCTACCGCCCAGCGCTACTGGTTACTGCGTCAAGATAAGACACCAGAATACTTACAGGCATATAGTAAGCCGATCGTTTCTATAGTCTGGGGTGGTAAACGGGAGTATGCCACCTTCTTCAGTGACGAGCCAAACGCCAAGCTCGCCATCCAGCTGCTCCCCCTAAGCCCCACGATGCAGCGGGTTGACACGGACTACCCAGAGGATATCTTCAAAGGGACCTCATGGAATACTACCTATGGCGACTATATCTTGATGGCCTCGCCGGACGCGACGCTGGAAGATGCTGTCAGTTTACCCGACGTAGCGATCGATGACGGCAACTCGAGAGCCTACCTGTATGCCTATATTTTGTCGCGGTAGCTTCTATGATTAGTGCCAGCTCGTCGCTAGCGGAGCGCCTTCCTGAAATCCTGCGGCGGACTGAATTCCGACAACGGACTTTTCATGAAATTCCTCTAACGTCCTGGCACCAGCATAGGTACAGGCACTCCGTACGCCGGCACTTATATGATCGATGATATCTTCGACTCCAGGCATGTTCGGGTTTAGGTACATGCGCGAGGTGCTGATTCCTTCTTCGAAAAGTTCTCTTTTTGCCAGTTCGAAGGCGGGTAGGCTTGAACTGCGCGACCGTACGGCGCGACGCGATGCCATACCATAATTTTCTTTATACATTCGCCCGTCGTTATCGCGCTGCATATCGGCGGCGCTTTCGAACGTACCAGTAAACCACGAAGCGAACATGACATTGCTCGCCCCGGCAGCAAGCGCTAATGCGACGTCACGAGGGTGACGTACACCGCCGTCAGCCCAGACATGAGCTCCTAATTTTCGTGCTTCGGCCGCGCATTCGTATACTGCAGAGAACTGCGGACGCCCGACGCCGGTCATCATACGAGTGGTACACATGGCACCTGGACCCACGCCTACTTTTACTATATTGGCGCCAGCTTCAATCAGTTCTTTGGTCGCATACGACGTCACGACGTTGCCAGCAACAATGATGATATCCTGTGAAATCGCCCTTACGGCCCGAACGGCTTCTACCATTTTTGATTGGTGCCCGTGCGCGGTGTCGAGCACGATGACGTCAGCCCCTAGATCCAAGACCTTTTCCGCTTTGTCTCTGACATCACCATTTATGCCTATGGCCACCGCAATTTTTAATTTGCCGTTACTATCAACGTTTGGTGTGTATATCTCGGTCCGAAGCGTGCCTTTAGTGGTAGTTATGCCGACTAGCGTGCCATTCTCAACTATGGGCGCCGCGTTCAGCTTCTTGGCTACGAGGACTGCATGCATCTCCTCAGGAGTAAGTTTGGCGTCAATACACTCAACTTCAGACGTCGCCGCTTCAGACAGCGTATCAAACATATCGCGGCCGCTCGCATTGCTCTCGGTAAAAATTCCTACCGGCTGATTGTTTTCATTCACCACGATAACGGCACCGTGGGCGCGTTTATGTAGCAGGCCCATGGCATCTCTAACGGTATGAGCAGGCGACAGGGTAATCGGAGTTTCGAACCGAACATGTGCCCGCTTCACGGATTCGATGGTGTTTTTTAGGATTTCAAGAGGAATATCCTGCGGAATGACGACGATGCCGCCGCGCCTTGCTACCGTTTCGGCCATTCTTTTGCCTGCAACCGCCATCATATTCGCTACGACGATCGGGACGGTGTTCCCGGTGCCATCGTTTGAACGCAAATCGACATCAAAGCGCGAATTTATGTCGGATTTTTGTGGCACCAAAAACACATCATTATAAGTCAGGTCGTATGTCGGGGTTGTATCGTTTAAAAATCGCATGGTTTCTTTTATTAAGCCATACCTATTCTATAGTTCCTGATATGGAAGTCAATGACGCAGCAAGGACAGACCCTGCAGCGAATCGCTGAGGATTTCTGTAGCGCTCATTCTTCCCACGGCTTACCGGTAACTTTCTCAATCGGCTTAGCGCTTCCTGGCTTTGTCATGACTTTTATTATACAGCGCCGCTACCCTCAGGCACTTCACCTATATCTTCAGCCCAGACCTCTGGGTATTTCGTTTGGAACGTTTCCATCAACTCCACGCAGCGCGGGTCGTCGAGTATGATTACCTCCACGCCTTTATTTCTCAAAAAATCCAGCTCGCCAGGGAATGTCTTATCTTCGCCAACGACAACGACCGGTATGCCGAACTGCACTATGGTACCAGCACACATCATGCACGGTGCCAAAGTAGTATAAAGTACCGAGTTTCTGTATGTTTCCTGCCGCCCGGCACGCCTCAAGCACGACATCTCACCGTGTGCTATCGGGTCGCCAGACTGGACACGTTCGTTGTGGCCGGACGCTACCAGCCTGCCATCGATATCAAGTGCCGATCCGACCGGCACGCCGCCAGCGTCAAGGCTCTTTTGCCCTTCAGCGACTGCCGCTTCAAAACTCCCCTGTGAGTAGGCCGTGGTATGCATGTATGTATTGTAGCATCAGAATTACATTGACACTTCTGCCTTGCGGCCGAAGATCTAATCACCGGTTTTATTAATCTCTACGGGTTGTTATACTGCCAGTATGGATATGATCACAGCATGGGTGTTTGAGAATCAAACTACCCTCATCTCAATAATAACTATTACTATCGGCGCGCTAGCAATTGTGCGCTTTGGCGACGCGATGATCAGCAACATGATCAAGCGCACCTTAAAGCACACAGACTACGAGAGCCCATCAGAGACCAAGAAGCGAAGAGAAACCATTTCTCAAATACTTTCGGGAGCTTTACATATTCTTGTCTGGCCGATTGCTCTCATAATGATTGTTAGCCAGTTGGGAATTGATATCGCCCCCCTACTGGCAGGAGCCGGTATTGTCGGTCTGGCGGTTGGGTTTGGTGCCCAAAGCCTAGTCAAAGATGTGATCAGCGGGCTTTTTATTATTATCGAAAACCAATACAGGGTCGGTGATGTCGTACAGCTGGGCGAAACGGCTGGAATCGTGGAACGTATCAACCTGCGCGTTACCACCCTGCGTGACCTGGATGGGATCGTTCATACCATCCCCAATGGCACCATTGACCAAACCTCCAACTTCACCAAAGAGTATTCTGGAGTCAATCTAAACGTGCGGGTGAGCTACGACGCTGATGCCGATAAAGTAATTAACATCCTGAACAAAGTTGGTACCGATATGGCGAAAGAAACAGAGTGGGCCGAAAAAATCATTGATGCTCCCCAATTCCTGCGCTTAGATAATTTTGCTGAGAGCACGATGGAGATGAAAATGGTCGGTAAGGTTCAGCCCTTAACTCAGTGGGAAATCATGGGCGAGCTGCGACTACGAATCAAAGTCGCATTTGATAAGGCAGGTATTGAGTTCGGATTACCACAACGAGTAATTCATCAGACATCAGCTGAATAGCTTATGCCCATAAGAGGCCCATAAGGACGGACCTTCTAAATTGTTATTTTATGCTTTAATATAGATTACGAAAAAGCCACCCGTAGTGGGTGGACTTTTCATGGCTCAGCTTACAGGTCACGGAATTATTACAGAGCTCGCGATAAAAACGAAACTTATGATACACGAAACGGCTTGTTCAAGCAATGGCTCAATTTAAGTCATTTAATTGCAAAGGAGGCTCAATCTGAGCCTCCTTATAACTAACTATTTGGACTTATTTCTTCTTAGATGAAATAGCAATCTTCTTTGGTTCAGGAAGTGGTGTAAGCGGTACGCTGACCTTCAATACCCCATCATCGAGATGAGCGTCAATCTTTTCAGCATCTGCTCGCTTAGGAAGTGCGATACG
>CBFGYC010000003.1:0-21112 GCA_965652985.1 uncultured bacterium
CTGACGGAGAAAAGGTGGTCATGCGTATCCTTGACGAGTCCAACCAGGCCGTTACACTTGAGCAGCTTGGTTACTGGGGCCATTCGCTTGAGGTCATCTCGAATGCTATGCATGAGCCAAACGGCATGATTCTTGTCACCGGCCCGACCGGTTCTGGTAAGTCTACCAGCCTCTTTAGCGTCCTCACGAAACTCAATACGCCAAACGTTAATATATCGACTATCGAAGACCCTGTTGAATATAAAATCCAGGGCGTCAATCAAGTTCAGACCAACGTCAAAGCCGGCATGACCTTTGCCTCGGGCCTACGAGCGCTGCTTCGTCAAGACCCGAACATCATCATGGTCGGTGAGATCCGTGACGGCGAGACCGCCAATCTTGGCGTGCAAGCAGCACTTACCGGTCACTTGGTGTTCAGTACGCTTCACACCAACAACGCCGCCACCACCCTGCCTCGTCTTCTCGACATGGGCATCGAGCCTTTTCTTATCGCTAGCACCGTGAAGGCGGTCGTTGGACAGCGCCTCGTCCGTCGCCTGTGCGATTTTTGCAAAGAAAGCCACGATGCGACTCCGGCTGAAGTCAAGACGCTACTTGACATGTTCCACTTAAAGGAAAAAAACGGTTTGCCTATCATCAATGAGCTGGAGAAGCAGGCCGCCAAGCAAGGTGTTGGTAAAGATACGCCGATGAGCACTGAACCGGATAAGATAAAGACAATCTGGAGAGCGTCTGCCGAAGGCGGCTGCGACGAGTGCAACCACACCGGCTACAAAGGCCGTATCGGAATTTATGAGGTGCTCGGTAACAGCGCCGCAATCCAAAAATTAATTATGGCAGGCGCCACAAGTCAACAGATACAGGAGCAGGCCATAAAAGAAGAGATGGTCACCATGCAGTCCGACGGCCTAGTGAAAATGCTCAGGGGTAACACGTCTCTAGAAGAAGTTATGCGTGTTACCAAGGAATAAGCGTACTTTATGACAGTTTTTTCATACACCGCAACCAATGCCAAGAACCAGATTATTAAAGGTACGCTCGATACTGCTGATCGGACAGCCGTATCAGCTGCCCTTAGCAAGCAAGGTCTACGCCCTATAAGTATCAAAGAACAATCTGGTGTACGCGTCAGCGCACCAAAGGGCGGCCTGAGCTTCATGTCAGGTAAAGTCAAGATGAACGACCTGGTGATGTTCACGAGGGAGCTGAGTGCCATGGTCGGTGCCGGCGTCCCGTTGCTTCGGTCACTTAGCTCACTGGAAGAGCACGCCGAAAGTCCAGCACTCAAGAAAACACTTGTCGCCGTTATCCAAGACGTGGAGAACGGCACGGGTATCGCCGATGCCATGGCGAAGCACCCAAACGTATTCGACGACGTCTACGTTAACATGGTCAGAGCCGGCGAAGCCGCCGGTATCCTTGACGACATCTTAAAGCGCCTTGCCATGCAGCAAGAAAAGAATGCCACCATCCGTAAAAAAATCAAAAGCGCCATGACGTACCCGATGGTCCTGATTGGCATCACGGTGCTCGCTTTCTTTGGACTCATGCTTTTCGTTATTCCTCAAATCGGCAATATCTTGAAGGACCTCGGCGGAGAAGACGCCGAGCTTCCTATGCTGACGCAGATCATGCTTTCGATAAGCAGCTTTATGATAAGTTTTTGGTTCATTCTTATTCCACTCATGATTGGTGCCGTCGTTATGCTCCTCCGTTTCCTAAAAACTCCTAAAGGCAAGGCGATTTTCCACCGGTTCCTACTTCGTGCTCCCGGCATTAAGACGCTGGTGCAAAAGATTGCTATCGCTCGGTTTGCCCGAACTTTCTCGGCCCTTATCGGCGCGGGCGTAGCCGTTCTTGAAGCCCTCACTGTCACGGCGCACGCTGTCGGCAATGTCGTGTATGAAGAGGCGCTTCTCGAAGCAGCCGAGGAAGTAAAGAATGGTGTACCCCTTTCTTCGATTGTTAGTAAGAACCCTTTGTTTCCTGCCATCGTCGGCCAGATGCTTTCGGTCGGAGAGGAAACGGGGCAAACGGACACTGTACTGGTAAAAGTGGCTGACTTCTACGAAGAAGAAGTCGATGTCGCCATTGAAGGCATCAGTTCCATCATCGAGCCGGTCATGATTCTCTTCATGGGTAGCATGGTCGGACTAATCGCCGCGAGTGTCATGGGACCGATTGCCAGCTTGTCTCAAAACATTAAAGGATAGACTTGCACGTAATGCATAATGCTCGTGTTATACTGGTAGAGAATATAATCATTGGGCATCATGACAAAACTTTTTCATAAAGACAAGCCAATTATAGGCCTTGATATCAGCCAAACCGGCATCAAGGTCATGGCGATTGATACCCAAAAATGGCTCGTGCTCGGGTACGGCTCCATTGATCTTGACCCACAAAAGATACAAGCCTCTCTTGAAAGCGGCGATGAATATCTGGGCGACAACCTCCGCGGTCTTTTTGCCGACAAAATCGTCGGTACTCTCCCGAGCAATCAAGTCGTCATCGGTATTCCATCAAATAAAAGCTTTTCTCGCACCTTTAGCCTACCTGCCAAAGCCGAGAAAAATATCGCCGATGCCGTAGAGGTTGAAGTCGATCAATACATTCCCATCCCTATGTCATCTCTCTACGTCGATTACGAAGTGATTGAAAAAACCAAAGAACAGGTGACCGCTGTTATGTCAGCGGTACCAAAGATTCTGGTCGACAACGTGCTCGCAGCGGCCTCTAAAGCCGACCTCGATCCGGTGATGCTTGAACCTGGCATCAATGCCGTCGCTCGCTTACTTGAAAGCACCGAAGAAGGTCATCTGACAACCCTTATCGTTGATATTGGGCCAGCGAGCACGGATATCGCAGTGCTCGACGAAAGTACTATCCGCATTAGCGGCGGCCTTGGTATCGGCGGCAACACCTTTACGCTTGATATCGCTAAAAAGCTTAATGTCACTTTAGAAAACGCCCATCAACTAAAGGTACTAAACGGTATTAATGCCAGTCCACGCCAGAAGCAAATCGTGGGCGCTCTAACTCCGAGTCTCAATCGGATTATCGCCGAAACACGAAAGGTTATGCGCTACTATTCTGAACGTATCACCGAAGGGCACAAGATAGAGCAGATACTAGTGGTAGGAAGTGGTAGTAACGTTCCTGGTATCGGAGACTATTTCACGAACGACCTTCTTATGCCTGCCCGAACCGCGAGTCCTTGGCAACATCTCAATTTCGGCACCCTGCCTCAGCCGCACAAACAATTCCGACCTAGGTACATTACCGTGGCTGGACTTGCCAGTATTAAAAGTGAGGAGATTATCTAGTGATCAATCTCCTGCCACCCGAAATTAAAAGAGAAACAAACGCAGCCCGCGCCAATCGCCTACTGGTGCGTTACGACATTCTTCTTGTCGGTTCGATCGTCTTCATATCGGGAGCTATACTGCTCGTTTATATATACCTTGGGAGCACGAAGGCCATCGCCGAACAAACCGTCGCGGATAATATCGCCAAGGCGGGCGACTATGGATCCGTCGAGGCCGAAGCAACCGCCTTTAAGCAAGATCTCACCAATGCAAGACAAATTCTTGACAGCGATGCCACCTACACCAAGGTAATCCTCGAAATCGCGAGCGTCCTGCCGTCTGGTGTCGTTCTTGATACACTCAGCCTTGACTCTCAAACTTTTGGTACACCAACCACGCTTGCCGCCAACGTCAGAGACTATTCAACCGTCCTTAGGCTGAAAGATTCCCTACAAGGCTCTTCTATATTTTCAGATGTCAGCATTCAGACCATTAGCGACAGTGGTTCAGGTGATTATCCGCTTAATGCTACCTTTTCCGTAACAATTCGAAAGGATGCCGCAAAGTGACGCTACCTGAAAATATCACAGCCCCTCGACTTCGCGTCATACTATCAGTCGCGATGGTACTCCTCTTTTTGGCTGGAGGAGGGGTTTTCTATCTTGGATATACCCAGCTAAGCGAAACCGCCGCCGAGGTAGGCGAGCAGGTCGCGACAGCCAAACAAAGCGAGAGCACCATTCAAAGGCTAGAGACTTTGCAGTCTGAACTCGAGTCAAAAAAGGATGTCGTCTCCCGAGTATCCCAGGTAACTGCGGATAGCCAAAACTACGCTTATCAGGATCGCTTGGTAAACGACCTGACCGTCTACGCCAACCGCGCCAACCTTACGATCAAGAACATCAGCTTCTCGAGTCAAACGGCAAGCGGGGGCGGGGGCGTACCAACCCCTGAGGCAGCTCCGAACCCAGATGGCGCTGCAGCTGATGAGGGCCAGATTCCAGGAGCCACAGGAACTCCTCCTGCGGCTGGTGCGAGCCTGAAAACAGCGACCGTCGACATTACTCTCGAAAGTCCAGTAAACTACGAAGATCTTCTGAACTTCCTCCACTACATTGAAGAAAACCTGACGAAGCTAAAACTAAGCCGGGTCGTTCTGACGAAAAGCGACGCTGACAGCGTCACGATCGACGTGCTTAACCTTGAGGTATACCTAAAGTAGCATTATGAAAGAATTACCAAAGAATAAACAATCGTTCCTTGCGCTTATACGCCGCTTTCACCTGGTTCTGTTCACGGTGGTGATGACCCTCATTCTCTCGGTGTCGGTGCTCCTTCTCTATAGCGTCGTGAATAAAGCAAGCGGGGAAGATTCTGTTCCTCAAGGCGGGCTTTCAACTAGCTTCGATCAGGCGACTATCGACGAGGTAAACCAATTAAAATCTTCAGACCAACCAAGTGAGCCGCTTGATTTCTCCGGAGGAAGAATTAATCCATTTGGTGAATAGCCATAACAGGCAGCTATTTGGCCACACTCCTGGTATACTAAAGTTATGCTAATCGCTGGCAATCGACTACTGAATACACCGGTCCTTGGTCTGCAAACTGGTGGTGAGTTGGCGCGCACCAAGCATGCGATCATCGATCCCGCTAATTTAAAGATTCATGCCTACGAACTACAAGGCACGCTCCTAGGATCGGGACCGACGCTGCTTCGGATTGCCGATGTCAGAGAAATCAGCGACATAGGGCTGATCGTCGATTCAAGCGATGAGTTTGTCGGTGTCGAAGACGTCATAAAGCTCGGAGAGCTGTATAATCTACACTTCAACCTCCTCGGAATGAATGTCGTCGATGTAAAAGGTAGCAAACTCGGCAAGGTCAACGGCTACACCGTAAACACCACTGATTTTCTCGTCCACCAGCTAAGTGTCAAAAGGCCACTTTTTAAGAGCTTTAGCGATACTGAGCTGCTCATCCACCGCAGCCAAATCACCGAAATCAACAACCAAGCCATCGTCGTTCACTCAGAGGCAGAGGTACCCGAGCCTCTCATGAATTCGGTCCGCTCATCATACGTCAATCCGTTCCGGACAAAACCAGCTTCAGAGCAATCTTCCTCAACGAACTAATCCTCGCTTTTCTCTAACGCGCTAGTGATGGCGTCGTATGAAAATCCCTGCCGCATCAAGTACTGTTTGAATTTCTGAGGATCGTCGTAACGATTTTGTTTTTTGGCAATTACTTTCTGCAGCTCATCTTCATCTTGCCGTGGTGACTCCTGGAGTTCATCAGCAATGATTTTCGGATCAACACCTTTGGCGCGAAGCTCAGCTTCAAGCTTACGCAGGGAAGTGCCTTTTCTAACGTTTCGATTTTCTATCCACCAGCGCGCGAACGTTTCATCGTTTACATATTCTCGTTCAACCAGTCGGTTGAATATTCTTTCGACAGTCTCCTGGCTCACACCCTCGCGTTCTTTTATCTCACCTGTGCGACTTTTGTATTTCGTCGCTTTAGTCCTTCTCCATAGGTAATCACGCACCTCACGCGAACTATGCGGCCGCATCAAGCAGTACTCCAGTGCCCGTGCATAGAGCTTACCGAATTGGCTCTCATTCTCAAGCTCACTCAGCTCTGACTCGGTATACTCTTTACCAACTTTTACACCCAAATCAACCACCTGAGAAATATCCAGCGAGAACCGGTACTTACCATCGACCGATACGTTAACGCGGTCGGGATTTTTGGTTTGGGCTGAGATACTGGTGATTTTCATTACCGCTCACAATACATCATCATGCCGCAAAAGCTCCAGAAGCTCGGGCAACTCAACGATACCAGAGCTGGCTGAAAGATGACCGCCGCCCGGTATTTTGAGCACCGTACCGTTTACCATTTGTGCAGCGGCTGTAGCATCATCGTATGCACAGTACGGGTCATTGTCTCCGTGGACAAAGTAAAATCTCTCGGCCTTCACCCGAATGGTCGACCAGTCAAACCCCTCCGGCAAAAAGAGCTCAGCAAATTGATCTTTATCCGTAAAGTCCAGCGAATCCTTGGTCAGATTTTCATTAAGAAACGCACCCACAAGCACGGCCGCTTTTACTTTTGGGAACTCTGGTCGAGCAAGCAGGTTCAGAACGCTGGTCGCACCAGATGAGTGACCAACAAGTACGTTATCGGAAAAATCCCAACCCGAGCCGTGCAAAAATTCCCAATATTTTTTCTCGCTTGGTCGGTGGCTGTCAGGCAGCAGTGGGGTCCACACGTCGTAGCCACTCCTCTCAAACTGCTCCTTTAGCCACGGCCACCAATGATCGTTCGACGAGCCGCTTGTACCATGTAAAAATAAAGCTTTCCTAGTCATTTCTTACCTTGTAGTAACGTTCGTATGTTTGCTTCAGGCCATCGGTAATTTTACCTTCAGCGATAATTCTGTCCAGTCCGTCAGGTGTTACCCAGACAAATTCAGCCACCTCTTCAGGCTGCGGCGTTACTTCGATGTCTTTTGACGCGAGCATGCGGTATACTTTCGTGAACCGATTTAGCTTACGATTATCAGGGTCAGCCGCTTCACTATAAAAGTAAGCGACCTCGGTTAGGCCCACTCCTTCGATGCCGGCTTCTTCTCGCAATTCTCGCAGAGCTGCGTCCTCATACGATTCACCATACGCTACATTACCTCCAGCCGACGTGTCCCAGCAGCCTGGGAAACTCTTTTTGGTCTCCAGTCTTTTCTGGAGAAGGATATCACCTCGCTCGTCCTCGACTGACACTCTTACGATCCGATAGCGTTCACCGGTCTCACGTGATTCGTCACGTCCAATTGCACCGATTGGCTTATCATTTTCATCAACGTGCCAAATCTGCTCCTGCATAGCGTTACTCCGTGTTTTATTCCTTAGCTGGCTCAATGACCTTAACATTATTTTCAGTAACTATATCTTCTGGTACCGGTAGGCCATTATGCAGGTACCACGCTAGTATGAACCCTGGTACTGTCTTTTCCGGGTGGTTGGTCACTAAATCAGCCACCTCCTCAGCCGGCAGCCACTGCACACCGCCAAGCTCGATCTCGTCGACGCTTAGCCTGATAGCCTCTCTACCGACCCGGGCGACAAATACTTTAGTAAACCTGTTAAGAACCTTATCTCCATTAACATTCTCGGTTCGAAAATATGCTATTTGCTCAAGCTGGCCTTCCTCTATACGGACGCCTATTTCTTCCTGCGCCTCGCGCCTCGCCGTGTCAATATAATCCTCTTCGGGATCAACATGGCCCGATGCCGAGCTGTCCAACTTGCCGTCGTCTAGGCCACGGCCGAACTGCCGTGTCTGCACCAGCATGTCCCCGGTGGCTTCATCAATTATCCAGACACCGACGATACGGTGCCAGAGGCCATTCTTCTGAATATAATCTCGTCTCTGAACGTCAGTTGGCCGGTCGTGCTCATCAACTACCTGAGTAAGTGATTCTGCGGGCATAGGCTAGGCCTCCGCTTCAGCTACCTTGGTTCGTACCTTCTTTTCAATTTCCTCAAGTACTTTCGGATTTTCTTTTAAGTACACCTTCGTGGCTTCACGGCCCTGACCGATCTTGCCGTCGTTGTAGTCGAACCACGCGCCAGATTTGCCAACGACACCATGCTGCACAGCGAGATCAAGTACGTCACCGGTCTTTGAGATACCTTCGTTGTACATAATGTCGAACTCAGCAATCCTAAAGGGTGGGGCAATCTTATTTTTTACGATCTTCACCTTGGTCCGGTTACCAATGATATCGTCCCCGACTTTTATCTGACCCGTGCGGCGAATATCCATACGAACAGATGCGTAGAATTTAAGCGCATTACCACCGGTCGTCGTCTCAGGATTGCCAAACATCACACCAATTTTCATACGGATTTGGTTAATGAAAATAACTGTCGTCTTGCTTTTGCTAATAATACCAGTAAGTTTACGAAGCGCCTGGCTCATCAGCCGGGCCTGAAGGCCCATATGCGAATCACCCATGTCACCGTCAATTTCAGCCTGCGGTACCAGCGCCGCCACGCTGTCTACCACCACGAGATCAACGGCGTTTGAACGCACTAGCGTCTCAACGATCTCAAGTGCTTGCTCGCCGTTATCTGGTTGTGCTACCAATAGATTGTCGGTGTCGACGCCTACTCGCCGTGCATACGAAGGGTCAAGCGCATGTTCGGCATCAACAAAGGCTGCTGTGCCTCCTTGACGCTGGATTTCAGCGATCGCATGAAGTGTCAAGGTAGTCTTACCGCTTGACTCCGGACCATAGATCTCGATGATACGGCCTTTTGGATAACCGCCGCCAAGCGCCAAATCAAGGCTGAGCGCGCCACTCGGGAGTAGCTCCACGTTCACTTTCTTGGCCTCGCCAAGCTTCATGATCGATCCTTCGCCAAACTCTTTGGTAATCTGATCCATCGCGAGACCTAAGGCTTTTAGTTTGCCTTCGCTTGCGGTAGGTTTTTCTGCCAATTCCGGTTTTTCTGCTTTCTTCGCCATCACTTCCCTCACTTTCGATAAGTATAGTATACCATTTTTAGCACTATTGTTATAGATGATCAGCAGACACGATATACCCCGAAACTTCAGTCCAGGTAACGCTCTGTTATTTCGAAACTACCTGTAGACGATTATTTCGCTTGGACTCCTCATGCTATACTTATACGTAATGAAAAACGCTTTCAGACTCACCGTCATCGAAGTGGTAGTGATTCTTATTTTCGCCTCTCTCGCCGCACTTGTCCTGCTGTATCAAATGGCAAATATCACCGCCTCTCAAAGAGATAATGATCGCAAGACAGCCATCAACGCGATGTACTACAACCTAGAGGAGGTCTTCTACGAAAAGAATGGCTATTACCCTCTCGAAATAAACAGCGAAGTATTACGAGCAATGGACCCAGATCTCTTCACGGACCCTCAGGGCGTAGCGCTCGGGGAGCCGGCATCCGATTACCGTTATGATGGAATAGACTGTCAGAACAATCAGTGTAGCGCCTATAAGTTGATAGCCCGTCTCGATAAAGAGGCCGATTACGTTAAAGTAAACCGCAACTAATCTTCGCCAGGATCTACTGGGCGACCATTCTTGAATGCTTCAATGGCATTATTGATTGTTGCGACTTGCTCTTTAGGGTTTTCAACGTACGAAAACCGATAGGTCGTCTCTTCGCCCTCAGTACTCAGCCGCATAGTCCCATAGTTAAAGATGTGCTGCAGAACTCCACGTCTCGTAAAACTCGCATCCTCAATACTGCCGAGGCTGACTGTCTGCTCATGACGCGAGAACAAGCTATGCTGGATTTCTTGTATAACGGACTCGGTGGTCAAAAAGAACCTATTCTGCTGATACACCCATACTGCTACGCCGCCCAGAAGAGCGCAAAGAACAGTCAGCAGGCCAAGTAATCCAACCATGAGAATCGGCGGAGGAGCGAACAAACTTAGAGACGTCGAGGGCTCGGCCGTGTCGTAGAAATCTGGAATGAGAAACAGAAAAGTAAGCAACACCATCACGACAAATGCCGTAAAAAACAAGGGAGTCAAAAGACCGATCGGGTGCCGGCTGATACGAAGAATCACATACTCCCCCTCGCTCAGGTTCAGGCGGGGGTAAAGACGTATACATTCATCATGCTTTCTTTTGACCCGCTCGCTAATGACAGACACTTTCGGCTCGGCTTCACGTACCGCGTGTACCAACTTCGGCTCATTTGCATACTGAGAGCGAATCTGGGGATTATAATTATGTCCCTCTTCCGTAGTGGACTTCGAGGTCACCAAGGAGTTCGGCTGCGATGATTGTTCCGGGGCTTCGGGCTCCGCGTAGTACAGGGGCCGACCTTCCGCATCGTAGGCTGCTGGCTGATCCGTTTCTGGCTGCTCGTTTTTCATGGTTTTAGTGTATCACCCTTCCGAGCCGAGCCCAAGGTGGCCATACGCTTTTCGAGTCACCCGGCGTCCGCGTGGTGTACGCTCGATAAACCCAAGCTGCAGCAGGTACGGCTCATAAAAATCCTCGATGGTCGTCGCCTCGTCACCAGTAAGCGCCGCGATCGTGTTCAGTCCTACTGGGTTATCACCATAATTATCAATCACGCTATGCAGCAGGCGACGATCCGCCGGGTCAAGTCCAAGCTCGTCGATTTCAAGCATCTCAAGCGCTTTTGTAGTAATGACTGTATCGATGATGCCGTCGCCGTTGACATCGGCATAATCGCGGACACGTTTTAATAGGCGATTAGCGATACGTGGCGTCAGGCGAGCGCGGGTCGAGAGATCCTTAGCGGCATCGGGTTCTATTGTACTCTCCAAGATTGTCGCCGCCCTGGCGATGATCTGTTCGATCTCTGCTGGCGTATAGAACTCCAGCCGGTGGATATGCCCGAACCGATCGCGGAGTGGAGCGGCCAATGCACCGGTGCGAGTCGTCGCACCGATGACGGTGAATTTTGGTAGATCAAGCCGGATCGACCGGGCAGCCGGGCCTTTACCGATAACGATATCGAGTTTGAAATCCTCCATCGCGCTGTAGAGCACCTCTTCGACCGCTCGGCTCAGACGGTGAATCTCATCGATGAACAAGACGTCGCCGTCACTCAGGTTCGTGAGGATACTCGCGAGATCACCCGCCCGTTCAATCGCAGGGCCAGCAGTTATCCGGATGTTCCGGCCCATTTCATTGGCGATTACCATGGCGAGCGTCGTCTTGCCGAGGCCCGGAGGGCCATACAGAAGCACGTGATCGATTGGTTCGTCGCGCTTCTTCGCAGCCTCGATCGCAAGCGCCAGGTTCTTTTTTATACGCTCCTGGCCCGTGTATTCATCAAAACGCTGCGGCCGGAGGGTAACTTCAATGACCTGCTCGTCATCGTTATCATCATGAATCCCGGTGTCTACGATTCTCTCAATTGCCACTACATAGCTTCCTTTATTTTTTCTGCAATAGCTGCAAATACAGTATCACTTACTGGATGTTTTACTCCATCGAGGTGTCGCGGCCACTTAGGATCGGGAAATTCTTCCCCGGCAAAGACAGCGCCGCCAAGATAGCGAGGATAGAGATGCCAATGAACATGAGTAGGCTGCCCAGCTTTGATGGCGTTGTTCATTAGGCACTCCCAGTTAATGACATCGGCGCCAAAAGCACTTTTGATTGCTTCTTCCATCTTCTTCATCACCACGTGCAAGTCACTCCATTCATCGGCGCTTAGATCAGAAATCGTCGCGGTATGATTACGAGCCGTCACAAAAGACCTTCCAAGATATGGCTGGTTCCTATCAAGCACCACGACCCAGCCGTCAGTTTGCAGCAGCACATTGTCATCATTCGCAGACTGCTCGGCTAGAAGCGGACAAATTTCACAACCATTCATTGTTTTAATGCCTCCGTTACGCGCTGAGCTGTCGAGAGTTTCGAATCAACTCCTTCGAGCGCCTTGCTCGCGTCCGCCAGGGAATACCCAAGCGCCATGAGCGCCTCTAAGGCCTCATCGCTTGTATTGAGCTCAGTTTGCACCGCTTCAGTCTGCTGGTAATGTGTCGGTAGCCCCACCTTATCGGCGAGATCGACCACTACGCGTTCTGCTGTCTTCTTGCCAACACCGGATGCTTTCGTTACGAATACCGAGTCACTGTTAGCGATGGCGTTTCGCACCTGCTCGGCCGTGCCCAGGCTCAGGATAGCTAGCGCTGCCTTAGGTCCGACGCCCTGGACCGTGATAAGCAGCTCGAAAAGCTTTCTTCCGGCCAGTGAGCTGAAACCAAATAGTTCTTCGGCTTGCTCACGGACATGGTGGTGGGTATAAAACTTGACGGTCTCGCTTAAAACTACCTGCTCGTAATCTCCAAGCGGCACGGCTATCTCGTAGCCGATACCCTGTACGTCAACGATGACTGACGAGCCGAACTTTTCTGATACAACTCCAAAAACATGTGCGATCATATTAGTAATTATGACATATATAGGCCAGACACTCTAGCGTTGTCGGTTAGGCAGACCATTTCCAGGCGGGGTACCCGGCCCTGTGCCCGGGCCTTCTTCATCTTCATTGTCATTTTCTTCCTCGTCAGGAGGGGGTAGGGGAGTCTCGTCTTCCTCTTCCTCGTCGCCTTCTTCAGGTTCTTTCGGCTCCTCTACTTCGGGCTTCGGTTCTTCGATCGGCGTACAATTTTCCTCTGGTAGGGCACTACTCTTGAAGTATTCGTTGAATGTTCCGTAGCCGCCCCTACTAGCCAGTGCTTCTCGGCCATAACAAACCGCTCTTTGTACAATGCCCGCCGGGATAGTAAACGGCGTGTTCGGTGTACCTGACAACGCTTGGCTCATTGTCCTGACCCAAATCGGTCCGGCCATACCAGAACCACCGTTCAGCATTGGCGCATTGTCGTTATTGCCGACCCATACACCAAGCGCAAGGCTCGGTGTATAGCCGATTGTCCAGGCATCCCGCTGTTCATCAGTCGTACCAGTTTTAACCGCCGCGGTCTTGCCAGGCACCGTCAGGGAAGAACCGAAGATGGGGGCTCTGGCGCTATTGTCGGATAGGATACTAGATATCAGGTACGCGCCCTCGGGACTCAGCGCTGGTGTCGTCACTGCCTGCGGCGCCTTATATACCGAAGCGCCGTATTTATCATTGATCCCCCGAATAGTTACGGCTTCATACAGCTGTCCTTCGTTCGCAAACGCCGCATATGCGTTCGTCATTTCCAGGAGTGGAACTTCAGCTGACCCAAGTGCGAGTGACAAGCCGTACTCATGGTCTTTGTCTACCGTGCTGATACCGAGCTCCTCTGCACCTTCAATAGCTTCGGCAATGCCTAGCTTTTTCATCACCTCTACGCTTGGAATATTCAGCGATTGGCTCAAGGCATTTCTAACGGTGACATCACCGCGAAATCGTCTATCGGCGTTTTGCGGCTCGTAGTTGCCAAAGTCGGTAGGAACATCATGCAAGATAGTCGCTGGAGAAATGACGCCACTATCAAGCGCCCTGGCGTAATAGATCGGCTTGAAGCTGGAGCCCGGTTGGCGGGGGCTTGTCACAAGATTCACTTTCCCCCAATCTGGATTATCCCAGTCAGCACTACCCACTAGAGCCAGCACGTTGCCGCTCTTCGGATCGATTGCCACGCCGGCCGCGTTCGAGCCGCCATTCGCCTGAATATAGCTAATATGATTCGTAATGTTAGCCTTCAACTGCTGCTGCAGAGTATTGTCGAGCGTCGTCGTTACCTGATAGCCAGAGCGTTTCACGTTTTCTTCGCCGTACTCCTCGTAGAGCTCACTAAGTACCATCTGCACGAAATGTGGCGCCTCCTCACCCGCGCCTGTCTCTGGCTCAGCGTACACAAGCTGCTCGGCAAGCGCCGCTTGGCGCTCAGCGTCGCTAATCATATCGTTCTCTACCATCCTGTCCAGCACTACCGTCTGACGTTCCTTGGCAAGTTCGGGATCACCACTGATAGGAGAATAGATGCTTGGTGCCGGCAGGAGCCCAATCAGCATCGCCGACTGCGCCAAGGTAAGTGTGTCTGGCGTCGTATTAAAATATAGCTTTGCCGCATCCTCGATGCCAAAAGCGTTCTCGCCGTAATACACAGAATTAAGGTACATCTCAAGGATTTGGTCCTTGGTATATTTACTTTCAATACCGACCGCGATCGAGAAGGCCTGGTATTGGCGCATAAAACTGCGGTTGTTACCGAGCAGGGTAATTTTTGCCAATTGCTGCGTAATGGTCGAGCCGCCAAAGCTACCACCACGGTTGATCACGTAGCCATAGACGGCTCGCAGCGTACTCAGGACAGAGAATCCACCATGTTCATAAAAATTCTTATCTTCACTGGCTACGGCTGCCTTTTGCAGTGAAGGTGCTATCTTATCAATCGGCACCGGCGTCCGCCGGCCGGCCTGACCGCTACTGAATATCTCCGTTTCGCCGTCACTAGCGTACAGAACGACTCCAGTATTATTACGGTTCATGAGCCGCTCGACGTCAGCTATATCACGCGCGAAGTAGAGATATGTCAGCAGGGGAATCAAAACCGAAAAGACAACAAGCGGCGTCGCGATGATGAGCGCCTTCTTCTGCCAAGATAGTTTTCGAAACCAACGTATTTTACGACCCATTCCGCGCTTTAGCCGCACCAAACGAGAAGGGCGCTTCGTATATTTGCCTTGTCGAACCATGGGTATATTATCTCACATTTCGCCTTAAGCCAGACTTAAACATGTTTTACCACGAATGCAGCCATGATTGCCACGGCAAGGGCGTCGGCGCAGTCGTCAGGCTTTGGCACTTCTTTGAGGCCAAGTTGCAGGCGCACCATTTCCTGTACTTGCTGCTTACTGGCGCGACCATACCCTACCATCGTCTGTTTGATCTGTAGGGGAGTGTACTCTTCTATTCCCATACCCGCCTGTTGACCCGTCAGCATCGCCACGCCGCGGGCATGCGCCACAGACATGGCGGTCGTGACGTTTTGTGCAAAAAACAACTTTTCGATTGCCATCAGCTCAGGCTCGGTCTCGGAAATGATTTCCGTCAAGCTGTTGTAAATTTCACTAAGACGCTCGGGCAGGGGAGTGTGGGCAGGGGTTTTCACTACCCCAGCCGTGACGAGCTTCGTTTTCCCTTTTCCAGCATCGATCACACCAAAACCGAGGATGCCAGTACCTGGGTCGATTCCAATAATTCTCATTCCTACCAGTCTACGCTATTTCTTCCCTGTCACAAACCGGCCCGCTCTGCTGCCGAAAGCCACTAGTTCAACGCGCCACTCCCATATGCCATATCCAAGACCCAGGGCACCGATAGCACCAATCGTCCACCAACCCGTGAAGCGTTCCGCCCCATCAACCGTCTCTTCGACCGGAAAAGGCGCTGTATCCACTAAACTACTCACTCCTAATATATTCCGGCAACGGTTCGTCTCGGGGTTTCGCTCCCTGCCTTCGCCACAATCGGCTAGCGCTACATCATCGCTACTCGCGATTTTCTTGCAACGGTTCGTCGTAGGGCTACGAAATTGGTCGTCAGCACACGGTTTTAATACCGCCGCCGCAGCGGTTGCTACCCCGCGACACCGATTGGTTTCTTCACTCCTGTACTGCCCTTCAGCACATGGTTTCAACGTACTAGCGGTCACGACGTTGCGACAACGGTTCGTCTCCTCGCTACGGTATTGATCATCACGACACGGCACCAGACCAGACGGCCTGTCGACGGAACCCTTACCTGGCTCTGGAGGCAGCGTAAAGTTATTTTCTATCTCAAACGGCGACGGCGTCGCCCACTGCCAACCATCAGTCGCTTCGTTGTAGGCCCACGACCGCCCGGTTTGTGCAGCCAGGTCGGAGTCGACATATGGCGGCACTTCCAAGCTAAACGATTTGAGACCATAGAGATCCTCGAGCCATACCGTCCCATCGTTGGCGGCAAAACTGACTGATTCGTTATCCTTATCATGCGTCAGTGTCAGCGTTGCACCCGGAGCCAAAACATCCCCAAAGTAGGTGGTATTGCTTGAGGTGCTGCTGGTGTTGCTATAGCCTGCGCGCAGTCTATACAGTCCGAGATCAAGCGGTTCGGAGCTCATATTACGCAGCTTGATGTAGTCGTAACAATCCGGTGTCTCGAGCCCATACGTGCAGTCACGTGGGTTCACCAAAACCTCAAGCACTGATATTTCCGGTACGCTCGGAAGCATATATAATCCGCCGCCGGACACCGTCGGCTCGCCCGCCATGAAGCTCGTATTGGTCGTGTAATTCCCCGCAGGTGATTTAAAGAGATGGAGTAATTCACCCTGATATCCAGCCGGCACCGGAACGACAAGCGGCCGATATCCGGTATGATGCAGTTCGACCACTTCGAGGAGCCCCTCTACGACTATGTCAAACCGAAACTCGATATCCGCGTATTCTGACTCATCTTGCCACGCTAGTATCACGTAGGAACGTGGCTCGATCCAACCGTCTGGAAGCGGTATCTCATATTCACTGCCGCCAGCGACATACAGCAGCGATACGCCGTCAAGCGAGACCATATCTGAGGAATTGTTATACAGCTGCACGGCATGCATATGCGCACCGCTTGCCTTATAGGCCGTTATCAAAAGTGGCGATATGGGGAGCGACGCTACCGGTTCTGTAACGACAGGTGGGTCCGGCGTAGTGGCTGATTCCATTTGCAATGAGCCCATTAACGGCTGCGGCTGAACCGTTTCGGTACTCTCTAGCTCTGTACTTTCTTTATTCTCAACAGGAATTTCAGTGATACCCTCCGGCGAGGCAGAAAGCGTTTCTTTCAGTTCAGACAAGGGCGGAGGCAGTTGCCCCTCAATAGGCTCCTCCAAAGCAAAAGCCGCCCCCTGAGGGACGGCACAAGAAATACTAAGTGAAATGCTGACCAAAAGCAGTGCGACCCGTCTCATCTCCACATGACCCGCCTGATTAGGTTGATATGGTTAGTAGTATAGCAAGTATTGTAGCTTACGCAACATCCGCCGTAATATCGGCGTTAGTGTGAACGTTGACGACGTCGTCGAGATCATCAATCGCATCGAGAAGCTTCAAAACTTTTTCGGCTACCGTACTGTCTCCTACCTCAACCGGCATGTTCGGGACATATTGTAGCTCGGCTTCTTTGACCGTCAGGCCAGCTTCAAGCAGTGCCCGGCGAACCTTATCAAGATCTTTTTGGTCGGTATAGATCGTCATGCCTTCGTCTTCTTCAAGCGCGTCTTCGGCGCCAGCGTCAAGAACTGAAAGAAGCGTCTCTTCACCCGTTTCGCTAATACGAATCACGCCTTTTCTGGTAAATTGAAACGCCACGCTTCCTGGCTCAGCAATAGTGCCTCCGTTTTTGGTAAGCGCCGTGCGTACTTCTGGATACGTCCGATTTTTATTGTCAGTGGCTGTCTCGATGATGAGCCCGATTCCACCCGGACCGTACGCCTCATACACAGCCTCTTCGAGCTGGGCGGCATTTTTGTCCGCTACGCGGTCGATTGCGCGCTGAATGTTCGCGAGAGGCATATTCGCAGCCTTCGCCTTTTCGATCGCAAGTGCCAGCGTCGAGTTACTAGAAGGATCAGTACCCCCACGCGCGGCGATCGCGATTTGGTTGCCGATTTTTGTAAAAACAGCGCCGCGCTTGGCGTCCTTGGCACCCTTCTCTCTTTTGATTGTTGACCATTTACTATGTCCAGACATAAAGAAAACTCCGTTTTAGTTCGGTATGCTTTTCTTTATTATAACAGATTTCGAGCTAGCCGTTTGTCCACTCCCACCACTGATCACTATCTGGATAATAACCATACGAACGTGAAAAGACTCCTCCGTCCCAGCCAGCACCACAATTACCGAATACGTGACCGCTCTCAGTTTGAGTGAAACCACTCTCTGGAGCATACACAAAGATCGTCAATGACTTACTTCGAGCCGCAATCGCAAACGTCTGCTGGCCTGACTTCGCCCCTTGACAATAAGACAGGTTGCTTTGGTCTGTAGCGTACGAGCCTTTCGACGGCTTAAAAACTATCCCCGGAAATGCAGCGGAGTTACCCGTTGCGCTACCACCTTCCGGCAGTTCGCCATTCTCTGCTTCATACATTCTAATTTTCTTTACAAGAGTATCAAGGTCACTCTTTATCGCCGTGTCGTTCGCCCTATTCTGTATCCCGGTATAAGCCACTACGCTAATCGCGGCCAAGATAGCGATCACGACAATAACAATAAGTAGCTCAACAATAGTAAAACCTGCTCGCGCTTTTGATGTCATCCAACTAGCCATTCGTCCAGGCATTCCATGTACTTGACGAACCCAAATAGCCATAATGATATTCGAACCCGGTCTCTGCTATTGGTATCCCTGTATTAGGACAGATATTGGAACTGACCGAGTATGTGCCTGTATACTCCTTGAAGCCTCCATCATAGTAGGCAATGACATTTCCGGACTTACTTCTGGCCGCAATAGAAAACCTTGCGTTGCCACCTGTCGGTATGACGCAGTAATAGACGTTACTTGTATCTCCAGAGTACGACTGTTTGCTAAGTGCAAGCGTGATACCTCCCGGAAAGACAGCAGCCGAGCCTCCGTGAGGGTATTCCCCATTTATGGCGTGGTATTCCATTACTTTCATAGCCAGGTTTCGCACATCGCTCTGCACCGCACTGTCACTCGCTCGATTTTGGATGCCGGTGTATGCTACCACCGATATCGCAGCAAGAATAGCAATGACTACGATGACGATAAGTAGCTCAACAATAGTAAAGCCTGTTTGTTTTCGTTCCATCCTATTAACCATTCGTCCAATTATTCCATGTGTTATTGACGATATTGTAACCATAATGATACTCATATCCTGCCTCACTCGTTAGTATACCTGTGTTTGGACAGATATTCGTGTTTGAAGAATATGTCCCGGAATAATCACTAAACCCGCCGTCGTAATACGCGAAAATAGTGCCTGAAGCGCTTCTCGCCGAAACCGAGAACCTCGCGTCCGCTCCAGTCGGTATCACGCAGTAGTAGAGGTTGTACGAATCGGTCCAATAAGCTGTTCTGTTCGCGCCAATAGTTATGCCGCCAGGAAATGTAGCCGAACTGCCGCCGCTTGGATATTCGCCGTGAATAGCCTGATACTCCATTACTTTCATCGCCAAGTTTCGCACATCGCTCTGGACAGCGCTATCATTAGCGCGATTTTGTATGCCGGTATATGCTACGACACCAATCGCAGCTAGAATCGCAATCACTACAATGACAATGAGAAGCTCAACGATAGTAAAACCGGTTATGGTTTTCTTCATACTTTACAGTGTAACATACCCTCCTATGTGCCTCTTTGGTCGAGACTTGAGCTACTTATGAAGCTAAAACTTGTCTTGCGCCACATATACCAGCAAAGACCGAACAGTGCAAAATAATAAAGCATAGCCACGTACCACTGCACCTCAAGCGTCGTTTGCGCCCATGGTACATCTCCGAGAAACGTAGCAACGGCGGTCATATAACTTAATACACCGTACGCAGGCAATCCTGCCATCGTCGCTAAAGCAGGAACGATAAGCGCGACGCTCCCGGCGATAAAAGTCAGCAACATCGCGAGCGGCACGAGCGGTAACACTAATAGGTTCGCAAGTATCGCTATATTCGAGAATTGCCCAAAGGCCAATACAATCAGTGGCACCGTACATATAAATGCACTGAGGGTTTCAAAAAATATTTGCCGCACGACACCCGATTTCTTTTCGCCGTAAAAATAGTTCTGCAGTAGCGGCGCAACGATAAGAACACCCGCGAACGAAGCGAAACTCAGCTGCCATCCAAGATCACCGCGTGCATATGCCGGCTGGACAAGGAGTGTCATGGCGGCCGCAAGAAACAGAAGTACTACCGGATGGAATCTCCGGCCATAATACCAAGTCAATAGACTCAGTCCCGTCACTAGTCCGGCCCGAGACATACTCGGGCTCATGCCGGTTACCGCGACAAAACTTATAATCAAGCCGCCGCTAAAGAAAGCCGCTAAAAACTTTGATATCTTTACGAACAACCTACGCGAAGCATTCACAAGTATCGTCAAGTTGTAGCCGCTCGCCACCACGATGTGCGTGAGCCCCGCCGCTTTTAGTGCCGTGTCAAGCTCTTCGGGCAGCGACCTTCTTTCACCCACCAAATAGCCGACGCCCAGGCTTGCCTCAGGCTCTGAAACCGCTTGACGCACAGCATCAGAAAAAGTATCGCGGACTCTCAGGGCAACGTCTCCTGTCACTGGCCGCTCGACTTGCACCAACTCCGCCCGGTGCATGCTGGCCGCAAAACTACCAAAACCTTCCGACAGTTTACCGCGTACAGTAACGTTATCACCTCGTTTCATTTCAGCGTCCCCGCTCGTCGACAACCACACGAAACCACCAGCTGCTTTCCCTGCCAACGAAATATTTTTTAATCGAAGCGCGATCTCACCCGCCTCGCCCCTATCCGCATCGTCCATCATCTCCCCGCTTAGGATGACTTCCTTCCCAATAATCGCCTCGTACGGCCTAAGCTCGGCCTGATAAAAGCCCCCTCGAACCGCACCTATCAAAAACCCTGCCAGAAGCAGGGCTGGAATCACGTACACTCTTTTCTTCGAAAAACCGAATATGATGAGCAGACCGGCCAAAATGAGCCACTCAACCGATCCAAACGGCAACCTTAGCATCGCGGCGGTCATCAACCCAATTACAATCCCAAGGCACGAAACCGCTACCAACCAAGATGGATGCACCGACCGTCGGTAGGGCTTCTCAAACATGAGGTTAGTATAGCACCAGCCTATATAGTCCTGGAAAGATATACCTCGGATCCTTGTACTTTTTTACTACCTAGACTCAATAACCTCAACATGCGCCGGCACGCCATTATTCGCACGTGGTATTTTCGCGAATATATATGAGTCGTCCTTCTGCCTTAGATCCATTATTCGCTCGGCGACCCAAGCCGGATCAAGCATATCGCTCGTGTCTTTACCTGAATTTTTCCAAAAATCAGTATCCATTCCGCCGGGAGCAATGACACGTGCCTTCCCTACTCTATCGTCAAGCGACAATGCGTTGGTGAAATGACCGGCCCCTGCCTTTACGAAGTTATAGACTGGCTCCAGTTCGCGGGGCGTGAACTGAGACGTAGACGTTATGGCAACCACCTCATCGAGCTGCTCCTGCTTCTTTAAGATGTCCCTTGCGAAAAACAGCAGCGCCCTACCGCCCACGCTCA
>CBFGYC010000004.1:0-20690 GCA_965652985.1 uncultured bacterium
TGTGCCTTTCTTCATGCCCCTAGAATACCACTCCCCTTTTTGATAAACAAACTGCCTGCGCCCTTTTCGCCCGGAACTTTGCTATAATCATGAGTACGATGAATAAAGCTTCTCTTCAGGCTGCCAAAGAGGGTTTTAAGACCCTACGTGTCAATGAAAAGTATCAACACCAAGCGCTTAAGAATCTTGAGCAATGGCTCAGCGACAAACAGTATGCTGAATACGTTCGCCAAATCGAACACCTCATAGCGAACAGCCAGTGGGACTATCTGCTGGATTCTTTTTATCAGGTCATACCATTCGGTACCGGCGGTCGACGCGGCGAGGTAGGCGTAGGGCCCAATCGTATCAATCCTCTAACGGTTAAAAACTCAGCCCAGGGTCACGCCCAATATCTCTTGAGCCAGTACGGCGAAGCCGCGAAAACGAGAGGGGTCGTATTGGCATATGATGTACGTGAATTCACAGGCAACGCGTATCTGTCTACGGCTTTATCAAATCCCGTCCAGAATCTTACCTCGAAGGACTTGGCGTTCAGCGCTGCGGAAGTCTACGCTGGTAACGGCATAAAAGTGTTCGTTTTTGAGGGCATCCGGACCACCCCGGAGCTATCCTTTGCCATTCGCCACTTGCAAGCCGCAGGCGGCGATGTTTTTTCGGCTTCTCACAACCCGCCCGCTTATAACGGCAAAAAAGTATACGACGAGTTCGGCGGCCAGCTTATACCTCCGCACGATGAGGCATTGGTGAGCGAAGTGACGGAAAACGTGACGGAGATCAAACAGCTCGCATTCGACGAGGCTCGTGCCGAGGGCATCATTGAGTTTATCGGTGCTTCGGTTGACGACGCCTACGTAAAGAGCGTTTCAAAAATCAGCCTATCAGATGACAGGAATATAAAGATCGTCTATACACCACTCCATGGCGCCGGCAGTTCATCCGTCGTCAAGGTGCTGACGGACCTTGGCTTCAACGTACTTGAAGACCCAAAGACCAGCAATCAAAGCGGCAGGTTCGAAAACGTCACCTTCAACATCCCTAACCCCGAAGTCGTCCAGTCGTTCGAGACAAGTCTTGGTTATGCAGCCGAGGTCGATGCCGACATACTGCTCAGTAGCGACCCTGACGCCGACCGTATCGGCATCATGGTGAAGCACGATGGCGACTGGGTGTTCGTGACTGGCAACGAAATCGGCACCATGCTGACTGATTACGCCGCGAGGCGCCTCAAGACGCCCGGGCGTGGTGTCGTCATCAAGACCGTCGTCACCACCGACGCCATAGCCAGAATCTGTGAGAAAAACGGCCTGGAAATAGTCGGCGACCTGCTCATCGGTTTCAAATATGTCGGCGACATCATGAATAAGCTTGAGGCTGACGGCAGGATCGATGATTTCATGCTTGGCATCGAAGAAAGCCATGGTTACCTGGCGGGTAACTACGCACGTGACAAAGACGCGGCGGCAGCAGCCGTTTGGCTGGCCGAACTCGCAGCGGAACTAAAGAGGGATAACAAGACCCTCGTAGACTACCTTCGAGAAATATATATCGAGAACGGCTACTTCAAGAATTACCTGACTGAAATCCGTATGCTCGGCGCGACAGGTCAAGAGAACATCCAGCGAATCCAGGCGGCTTTTCGTAAGAATCCACCGGAGCACTTCGGGAACCTGCAGGTCGAACAGTTTGTCGATTACCTGACACACGAACCGATCGTTTCCGAAACGGACAGAACCGCAAAAGACGTGCTCGTTTTTCATCTCTCCGGCGCGGAAGAGGTTGATTCGTGCAAGGTTACTGTCCGGCCATCAGGCACGGAGCCAAAAATCAAGGTGTATTTCGAACTCGGCTTTCACGAAGTCGCCTCGGAGGACGCCCTTGATGAGCTCATGCAAAAAAGCGAGCAGCTCGTGCACGTGATAGAAAAAGAAGTCTTGTCGGCGATGTACAGCGCGATTGGCATCGACTTCCCTGAACGCGGCTTCCTGCTTTTTTGGCAATTACCGCTTGATGATAAAATGCGCTATTTTGAGGTAGAACCTGAGCTGGCAAAACTGCGAGATATTCCCGAAAAAGAAACCAGGCAAGAAAAAGCCGATGAGCTACTTGCGTTCCTAGGCTCGAACCCGCTGCAAAAAATTGATGATGCCTTCAAGGCGGAGTTCGGCTCGACGGTCACCGAGTACCTTCGACTTTAGCTATTTTTTGAAACTTATTGAACCAAAACGAACGTGTTCTTGCCTTTTTTGATGAGGCTCCGGCCACCGAGTGCTTGGTCGTCGGTAACCTTCTGACCATTGACCGAGATGGCTCCACCAGCCAACAGTCGACGCGCATCGCTGTTGCTGCTCGCCGCACTGCTCTCTACAAGAGCCTCCACGACGGTTTTTCCAATTGAAGCAGTTGGAATTTCTTCAGACAGCATCGCGGTTTCTTCGTCACTAAGCTCAGCGACGCTCACGCTACCAAATAGCACATCATTCACACGCTCGATTGACTTCCGTCGATTTTCACTATGGACTATATCGGTGACAGAGGCCGCGAGCGTGCGCTGCAGTTCTCGGTTGCCCGGGTTGTCGCGGTGCCTCGTAATCAATCCGTCAACGGAATCACGGTCCATGAACGTATAAATCTTAATCAAGTCCTCGCTCGTCTCATCGTCGCAGTTCAACCAGAACTGGTAAAACTTATACGGGCTTGTCATCTCGGGGTCGAGCCAGACTGCGTTACCCTCAGACTTGCCGAATTTCTTGCCTGTCTTCTTGTCGATCACGAGAGGAACAGTCAGCACGTGCGCGTCAGCACCCTCTAGCTTCTTGATCATCTGCGCACCTGAAAGCATATTTCCCCATTGATCGGAGCCTCCGATCTGAATGGTAGCGCCTTTTTCTCTGAACAGATGAAGGTAGTCATAGCCTTGGATCAAGCTGTAGCTGAACTCGGCGTAACTAATGCCGACACCACCCTCGCCGATACGGGCCTTAATGAATTCGCGGTCCAAAAGCTGCGTCATCGAAAAATGCTTGCCGACATCCCGGAGAAAATCAAGGTAGCCGATATCCTTAAACCAGTCATAGTTATCGACGAGATCGAACTCTTCGTCCTTTAACAAGTTTTTGTACTGTGCGGCAATACCGGCCTTATTCTTCTCGATTTCGTCAAGCGCCTTAAGATCACGCTCGACGTCTTGCTTCGGGTCGCCGATCATACCAGTCGCACCACCGACAAGCACAATGGGCTTGAAGCCCGCCCTCGTAAGGTGCATGACCAACATGACCGCGGCAAGGTTACCAATATGCATACTAGAAGCACTAGGATCAACGCCCAAATAAAAAGTACGGGGCTGCTTGTCTAGATCAGTAATGTCGGCAAATGTCGTCTGGTTCACAAAACCACGCCACGATAGTTCTTCTGAAAGTGTCATACTTTTACTCCTAAATACTTGGTTCAAGTATACCAAAGAAACCTTCTTTTCTCTTTCTAGTCGTGCTACAATTATGAATAATATTGCTTATGGGAAGTATGCAACGTGGTAAAGAAATCCGGTAAATCACGCAAATTAAGCGTCTATTCGAATCTGGCTCACAAACGTCGAGTCAGGAAGGATGCGCATGCCCGGAGAAAGGCCGAATATCTCGCCACTCTCCCAAAACAGCCTATAAAACGTATGTTGTACCGTATGCACCCGAAGCGTGTCTATAAGTTCTGGTTCAGCAAACATGGCGCTTTCTTGGCTTTGAAGCTTGCCGGCGTCGGAATACTTCTTGGTATCGTACTCGTTGGCGGCTTGTTCGCGTATTATCGAAAAGATCTTGACGCCATCCGCCCGGGAGAGCTTGCAAAAAGAGTCCAGACTACCGTCACTACCTATACCGACCGCAACGGCGTTGTGCTATGGGAGGATAAAGGCGATGGCAACTACACCATGGCCGTTGAAAGCGATGAAATCAGCGAGGTCATGAAACAGGCCACCATCGCTATTGAGGATAGGGATTTTTACAAGCACAGTGGCATCAGTATCACCGGAATCATGAGGGCTGTATTTAATAATATCGGTAACAGCGGCGTCACGCAGGGTGGGTCGACGCTGACCCAGCAACTGGTGAAGCAGGTCTTCTTCGAGCCTGAGGAGTTCCAAAAGCGCGGCCTTGACGGTATTCCTCGTAAGATCAAGGAAGCTATCCTCGCCATCGAAGTAGAGCGCATGTACGACAAGGAGCAGATCCTGACGCTCTATCTGAACGAATCTTCGTATGGCGGTCGCCGGAACGGCGTGGAATCTGGCGCGCAGACGTACTTTGGAAAGCCCGCTAAGAATCTGAACTTGGCCGAAGCGTCACTTCTTGCTGCGATCCCTAACCAACCAGGGCTGTACGATCCGTACAATATAGCCGGCAACGACCTCCTGATCGCACGCCAGCACAAGGTACTTGACGATATGGTAGTACAGGGCAATATCACCCAGGCCGAGGCCGACGAAGCAAAAGAAGTCGCCATCCTCGACACGATAAAGCCGGCAGCCGATCAGTATAAAGACATCAAGGCACCACACTTCGTGCAGATGGTACGCGCACAGCTCGAGGCAGAGCTTGGTAAGGCGACCGTCGGCCGTGGCGGCTTGGTCGTCAAAACCACGCTTGACGCTTCGGTCCAAGACACCCTTGAGGCTTCCGTGGCCGAGATGTTCGCCTCGTCTACCCCGGGTTGGATAGGCTTTACGAATGGTGCTGCGACTATCGAAGATGTCAAAACCGGCCAGATCATCGCTCTCATGGGTAGTCGTGATTTTAACTACCCAGGCTTCGGTCAAGACAACGCCGCCATGGCGTTCATCCAACCAGGATCATCTATAAAGCCTCTCGTGTACGCTCAGCTATTCCAGCAGCAACCTGAGGGAAAGCCTAATTACGGCAGCGGATCGATCTTGTCGGACGACAGGGGTATGGATAAGATTTACGGCGCGCCAGTGCAAAACGCCGATGGCGGCTATAAAGGTAATATTAATATACGGTCCGCCCTCAGCATGTCCCGAAACATTCCTGCCATCAAGGCGATGTATGTCACCGGCAAAGAACAGAGTTGGCAAACCATTCGTGACATGGGCGACACCTTCTACTGTACGCAGGGCCAAGATGCTCTGGCTGGCCTCTCTTCGGCGATTGGCGGCTGCGGTACGAGACAGGTCGATCACACCAATGCCATGGCGTCGCTCGCGCGCATGGGGGCATACAAACCATGGAGCCTGATTCTTGAAGTCAAGAATTCGGGTGGCAATACAATCAAGCAATTCTCAGACCCCGAGGCCAAGCAGGTCATCGATCCACAGGCAGCCTTTATCGTGAACGACATTCTCGGTGATGCCAATGCGAGGCGTCGTTCGGCTCTCTACCCGCGAGGCGGCACTGGAACACCGTATTCTGACGCGATCAACCTAAAACTAGCACTGAAGACAGGTACCTCGGACAAAAACGGGAAACCGAAAGATTTGTGGTCTGTCGCTTATACGCCGCACCTATCAATGGCAATGTGGCTGGGAAATCCAGATACTTCAGAGCTTAATCTTGCCTATTCTTACATCCCTGCCCAGGTCGTAGACAAGGTCATGGCCGCGACAGCTCAAATATATCAGGATACTGGCCGGGGCAACATCGCCGATTGGTTCACTCGCCCTGAGGGTATTCAGCAAATCAAAGGCGAGCTCTACCCATCGTGGTTTGACCAAAAACAAGCTCTCATGGGCGAAGATATGACATTCGACAAAGTGTCAAAGAAAAAGGCTACCGCCTGTACCCCTGAATCGGCGAAGATAGTCGTAAAGGTCATCAAGATGATCGATCCAATAACAGAAAAGGCCGTGTACACCAACACCGAAGGATACGATGCTTCAGCCGAAGACGATGTGCACGACTGTGGTGATGCCAAACCACAAATCAGTGGTATGTCTGTCAATGAAGTCGGTAACAGAGGCAACTATAGAATCACAGTGAACGTGAGTAAAGGTAAATTCCCGATAAAGGATGTTGTCATACAAGTTGACGGCCAAACAGTCGCTACCATTCCAGGGGGTGGACCATACACCACGCAACAGCCACTTGGCGACGACGGTACGAAGCGTATAACGGCAATCGTGACAGACGATGCATATTATACGCACGCGCACAGCCTCACAGAAGACCTAGATTGACGACACCGAGCATACAAAAACTCCACCCTCGTAACGGGCGGAGTTTTTGTATTTTATATCTATGAATTCTTTACAAGGTTGATGAGATTCGATTCCGCATCTTTTGGTTTTACGTGTTTTTTAGGTCCGCGCTTAGGGTGTATTTCAGATTTATTTTCAGCCGGAGCGGGCCGTTTTGAATTTCGTTGCCTCCCGTTAGCCGGTCGCTTCTTGGCAGCTTGATTATCCTGAGCCCCAACTTGCTTCGCGAACATCATCCGCCCCGCGGCAGTCTGAAGGCTACGAATCACCTCGACCTCGACGGTTTGGCCCATTTGCTTACTCGAATGCTCAACCACTACCATGGTGCCGTCAGGAAGATACCCAACAGCCTGGTGAGCGTCCTGGCCTTTTTGTACGAGTTCGATTGCTATTCTTTCACCCGGCAAATGCGCCATACGTAAACTTTGGGCCAGTTCGTTCACGTTGAGTACCATCACGTTCTCAACCAATGCAACCTTATTAAGATTGAAATCGAGCGTGCAAATAACTGCCCCATGTTTTTTGGCAAGAACAAGCAGGCGTTCGTCGACGCCTTCATCTGCTTTGCTGCCATCTTGTAAAATTTCAACGTCTACCCCAGGCATGGCTTGTAATTCGGCCACGACGTCGAGACCATAGCGAGCCCGTGCCCGCTTTTCGTGGTCAGCCGCGTCCGCTAAAAACTGCAACTCACCAACGACACTTCTTGGGATTACCAGCGTGCCACCAATGAAATTCGTTTTCGCTATACTGACGATACGGCCATCAATAAGCACTGAGGTATCGAGTAGGATCGAACGCGCATTATGCTTCAGTGAAGGCCCTCTGTCCTGCTTAAAAATGAGGTACGAAACCCCTAAAAGTAAAGCGATGCTTATAAATAATTCAATATATTCCATGTTTAATTTTTCTCCTGTAGATAATCTATGAGTGCAGTACGTAGATCCTGCGACCCTTTTATGAATGCGTTTTTTCTTGATGGTTTTGGTGCGATCGCCTGCGTGAAACCGAGCTTCTTCGCCTCAGCCACACGTCGGTCGGTTCCGAGAGCGCTCCTGATTTCGCCGCCAAGCCCGACTTCTCCAAAGACGACGACACCATCACCGAGACGGCGTCCGGCTGCCGCGCTGGCAATAGCCATGCATATGGCAAGATCAGCCGCGGGGTCGTTCAGCTTCAGTCCACCTACAACGTTGATATAGACATCTTTATCTGATAAGTTCAATTTCGTACGCCGCTCAAGCACGGCGATAAGGAGGTTGAGACGATTAAGATCAAACCCGCTAGCTGTACGCTTAGGATACCCGAAACTCGTCGGATTCACAAGGGCTTGAATTTCAACAAGTAGCGGGCGCGTGCCCTCCATGGTCGCGAGCACGACCGATCCGTCGGCGTTTTGCCTCTCGGCGAGCAGTGCAGCCGATGGGTTTTCTACCAATCGCAGGCCTTCCTCGAACATTTCGAATATCGCTACCTCGCTGGTTGATCCATAGCGATTTTTGACGGCTCTTAGCATCTTGAAGCCGCCATAGCGGTCTCCTTCGAACTGCAAGACGACGTCAACGAGGTGTTCGAGCACCTTAGGACCCGCGATACTGCCTTCTTTGGTGACGTGCCCAACCAAAATGACGGCGGCGTTCGATTCCTTGGCGGCACGAATGATGACATTGCTGCTGTTGGTGATTTGACTAACCGTTCCTGGAGCCGAAGCGATTTCATCGAGAGCCAGCGTTTGAATTGAGTCGACGATGATGAGGTCATAGGCGGCCGACCGGATCGTTGCCGCGATATCGTCCGCACTCGTGCTCGCCACGAAGTGAAGCGACTCTTCTTTGTTCGCGCCAAGCCGTTCGGCACGTAACTTGACCTGCGAAGCTGATTCCTCGCCGCTAGCATACAGCACCGACTCTGCCTTGCCGATGGCACTCGCGATTTGGAGAAGAAGCGTACTCTTGCCGATTCCTGGTTGTCCTGCGATCAGAATCACGCCGCCAGGCAAGACGCCTCCACCCAGTACAAGATCGACATCACTAAAACCTGTGCTCATACGGCTCTTCGTCGCTTCGATATCGATGGAACCTATGGTTTGCGGTGCAAGCACGCGCCCACTGGTCGCACTTTTCGCTACCGCAGATTTGCCGCTCGAGACTTGCACCTGCTCGACCATGGTATTCCATTCGCCACAGTTATCACACCTGCCCTGCCACTTCGGATACGTCGCCGCACAGTTTTGACAAACGAAAGAGGTTTTTGCTTTTGCCATATTTCCTACAGGCTCGGCGCCGGCTCCAGACTGCTATCGATGCTACGGTTCAGGGCATTCGTCTCAGTCGCGATACTGTTTAGTTCGTTCACTAAACTATTATAGCGACTGATGGTGGTATTTATTTCGATGCGTAGGCCTTCAAGCGCAGTCGACCGCGCCACGAGGCTCTGACGCTCCCTGTTGAATTCAGACTGGCTCTCAAACTCACCCTGGCTGGCGCGGCGGTTGAAGCTTGCTATGTCGCTCTGTAGCGTCCCGGCTTGGGATTCGTAAGACGCCTTCATTTTTTCTAAATTACTGGCGATTTGATCGATTTCACTCGTGAGTGCTTCAGCCCTCAGGCGAAGCTCCTCAAACAAAGCGTTATACTTTTTATGTTGTGCCACTACTTTCGAGCGATCAGAAAAATACTTTCCATAGTATTCTTCAAGCTCCGTGCCGACTACCTCTATCTCTGTGCCGATTATCGAATGGAGCTCATTGTCTTGGTCACCTGGCTGTGTCCGGGAATAAAATTCCATTCGTCCGGCAAGCTCGACGTTATCCTTTAACTTTTCGAATTCAGCCTCCACCAGCGCGTCGACTTTCTTCTTTTCATCCGCAGAAAGTCGCTTGTAGCCGGCATGGAGCATCTCGTGGGCGGCAGTCGTCGGCCGAATGCCCTCAAGCTTGGGGTCCGTAATATTATATATAAAAATATTCTGCCCATCATAGCATCCCAACACTGCTGCCGAATGCTCTCTTTTGTCACAATGTTCGTTAAAAGACTCAGCCGTTTCAAGCGAAGGGTGACTCGCGTAGAACATGAATTTACCATAATCGCTCATGCCGGTCTGCTCGACGAAAGAAGCAATCGTTTCACTTGGTTCGTATTGGTAATACAGGAAGGTATCCCTGATGAGCTGGGCCTGTAAAACGACACCAACAGCACCAATCAATACAATGGTGGTGAAAAATAGCGAACCGATTTTTTTATACAAGGACACTTTCATGTTTCGCGTCGATTATCAGGCTACCCTTTTTAGCACTTACCTCTAGTATAGTACCTTTTTCGAAGTTGCCTGCTAAAAGACCGTCGGCAATTCTGTGTTCCAGTTCGTCTTGCAATGTACGACGAAGCGGCCGCGCGCCCATTTTCTTGTCGTATCCCTTTTGAATCAAGAAGCGCTTGGCTGACGGTTTGATGAGAAGCCGCACGCCTTTTATCGCTAGCCGATCTTGCAGCTCGTCCACGAGATTATCAAAAATCTTGCCGACTTGCTTATGTGTGAGCGCCCTGAAGGTCACGATACCATCGAAACGGTTAATAAGCTCGGGTCGCATGACACGTGCCAAGGCTTCCTCGGCCGCAGCGCTATTTTCCTTATGAGCGGCATCGAGCTCTTTCTCATCCGATCTCGTCGAAGCATAGAACCCAAGGCTCGACTCTTTCATCATCTTGTCGGCTCCGAGGTTACTCGTGAGAATGATGATCGTGTTCGTAAAATCAACTTTTCGGCCCTTCGCATCGGTCAGTACGCCGTCTTCAAGGAGCTGCAGTAAGATTTGGAAGACTTCCGGATGCGCCTTTTCGATTTCATCGAAAAGCACGACGCTATATGGCTGTCGGCGAATTTTATCCGTAAGCTGTCCGCCGTCCTCATAGCCGACATAGCCCGCAGGAGCACCCACCAGCCGGCTGGTGTTATGCTGCTGCCCGAATTCACTCATGTCAATCTTGATGAGCGCTTCGTCGCTCCCGAATACCTCGCGCGCAAGCACGCGGGCAAGTTCGGTCTTACCGACACCGGTCGGACCCAAGAAGACGAATGAGCCGATTGGCCGTTTGCCGCTGGCAACGCCGCTTCTCGAGCGCCGAATCGCTTTTGCCACTCTATGTACGGCATCTTCTTGGCCGATGATGTATTTGCCAAGATGCTTCTCAAGGTTTCGGAGCATCTTTATCTCGGAACGTTGCAAGCGCTCTACTGGAATACCTGTCATGACGGCGATAGCGCGGGCGATATCGTCATCGTTCAAATGCACTGGCGAGGTCTTTTCGAGTTTTTGCTTGGTTTCCTCCAGCTTGCTGCTCAGCTGACTGATGCGCGTCTTGTAGAGAGCCGCCCGTTCGTAATCCTCGTTCTCGACGGCTTCTTCCATCTTCTCGTTCAGATTCTTGAGTTGTTTCGTGTAATCTCGGATCTTGCTCGGCTTCAGGTTCGACTTCACGCGTACGAGCGCCGCCGCCTCATCGAGCACGTCAATCGCTTTGTCGGGCATGTAGCGTTCCTTGACGTAACGATCCGCCATATGCACTGCACCCTCGATCACTTCATCACTGATATTAACGCTGTGGTGCTTTTCGTAGTACGGCCGAATACCCTTGATAATCGCTATCGTATCTTTAAGGTTTGGCTCTTTCACGATAATAGGTTGGAAACGGCGTTCGAGCGCGGAATCTTTTTCGATATGCTTCCTGTATTCATCGAGTGTCGTCGCGCCGATCATCCGTAGCTCACCGCGTGCTAGCGCCGGCTTTAACATATTGGCCGCGTCAAGTGCGCCCTCGGCGGCGCCTGCGCCAACGAGAAGATGGAGCTCGTCGATGAAAATAATCACGTTCTTTGCGGTACGCAGCTCATCAACGACTTTTTTAAGACGCTCTTCAAACTCACCACGGTACTTGGTGCCTGCGATCATAGCTGCAAGGTCGAGCTGGATGACACGCTTATCAAGTAGGTTGTCCGGCACGTCTTCGCGTACGATACGCTGGGCGAGGCCTTCCACGATAGCCGTCTTACCGACGCCAGGTTCACCGATAAGGACAGGGTTGTTCTTAGTCCGGCGGGACAAAATTGTCGTAAGGCGCTCTTCTTCTTTTTCCCGGCCGATTACAGGGTCGAGCTCACCATGCGCGGCCTTCCTCGTAAGATCGGTGCCAAATACATCAAGCGCGCCGCCTTTTTTCTGGGATTTCTTTTTCGCATCGGTGGCTTGGAATATAAATTCTGAATCTGATTCTGAAGCCGAATTTTCCTGACGCTCAAAATAATCCTCAAGGTCGCTTATGAGCATTTGGATATCGATATTCATATCACGGAGAAGCACGGTCGCCCGGGCATTCTTTTGGGTCAAGATACTATAGAGAAGATGCTCGGTACCGAGATAATCTTGGTGGAACTCCTGAGCGATCTCCCAGCTCATTTTTAGAGTGAGTTTAGCAGTTTCAGACAAACCCCTCGTGACGGCACTGACGAGCATCGTCCGGGGTGTGAGATTAAGCGCGAGTTCAGCGCGGTTCAGTGTGACACCAGCGTCCGCGAGCACCTTCGCGGCGACCGATGATTCCTGCGAGAGAACACCTAAAAGTAAATGTTCCGTGCCAATATACGTACTACCATAGCCTCTTGAGATAGCATCTGCGTGCTGCAGGCTGGTGCGTGCGTTATCAGTGAGTCTTGATACAAATTCAGCGAATTCATCTGACATAGTTCTATTATACAACGTAGCGAGTGGTGGACGAACTTGTTCGTTTACCCGAACGGGACCACAACCAGCTCGCTCGTATTGCCCTCCAAATTCCAGGTGCAAGCGTTTTTACACTTTTAGACACCTGTTTATGTATACAATAATAGCACCACGTTAGCACTCTAGTCAAGTGAGTGCTAACGTGGTGCGTTTTAGGGTCCGGGACATCTGCAAGAACCCTGTGATCTGTCGCTGGAGTGGCGGAATTATTCGCGAGGACAAGTCCATTTCAAATAATTAAGAGGATCGAAATGGACCGACCCCGAAGGGTCGTTCCGCAGCGACCGCCGCTCCTGCGATAGGTCACTAGGCGTTCTGAAGCCGTCCCGGGACTTTTGCTTCTTTTGGTCACAAAAGAAGAAGGCTTACTCTTCGCTGGATTCTTCGACGGCGTTCAAAAGACTATCTTCGATATTCTTTTTCGGTTTCTTCTCAACCACAGGCGCCGCTGTCTTCGCGCCCGCCTCGATATCGAGTTCGTAACCGGTCAGACGACTCGCCAGTCGCACGTTCTGACCACCGCGACCGATCGCGATGGACTGCTGGTCTTCGCTTACGAAAACGACGGCCTTTTTGGTAGCTTCATCGAGCTCGATTCGATTCACTTCAGCCGGGCTAAGCGCGTTACGGATAAACTGTTCAGAATTTTCGTCGTATGTCACGATATCGATTTTTTCTTGGTCACCGATTTCATTCATGACCGCCTGGACACGGGTACCACGACCACCGACAAAGGTACCAACCGGATCAACACCAGGGACGGTGCTGTTCACTGCGATTTTAGTGCGGCGTCCAGCTTCACGGGCAATCGCCTTGATCTCAACGGCGCCGGTTTCCATCTCTGGAACTTCTTGCCTGAAGAGATACTCGACAAACATTTCACTGGTACGAGAAAGAATCAGCTGTGGACCGCGGTTATCACGCTCAATATCCTTGATATATACCTTTAGGCGCGCACCGATGCCGTAGTATTCGCCCTGTACCTGCTCGCTCATTGGGATAATACCGCTGGCTTTGCCAAGGTCAACACGCACCACACGGGGCTCGACACGCTGCACGGTTCCGGTCACGACCGTGCCAATCTTATCTTCATATTCGGCCAAGACGACTTCTCGTTCAGCTTCGCGAAGACGCTGCAGTACAACTTGCTTGGCAGTCTGCGCGGCAACACGGCCGAATGACGTGACTTCGTGCTTTTCTTCGATGACATCGCCGATAGCGGCATCTGATTTTTCTTTCTTGGCGTCTTCGAGGCTGATTTCAACGACCGGACTGCCGACTTCTTCGACTACTTCACGAGCGACAAATACGTTCGCCGTGCCCTTGTTGACGTTCAGCTCGGCGCGGACTTCTTGCTCGCGGTCACCGTGATCACGACGCCACGCGGCAGCAATTGCCTGCTCGATGACAGAGAGGACTGTGTCTTCTGGCAGGTTCTTTTCCTCTGCGATCGTACGGACGGCGAGCATCAATTGCTTGAGATTAATTTCTTCCATATTCCTTCTTTCTATGATTTCTTATGCAAAAATCCGACCTGGCGGCCGGATCTACTAAAGCCAGTATAGCACCTAAGGGCACTTCTAGTCCAGTACTTTTATGAAAGCCGGGATAGTTCGCGTTGATGACGTAGCGCCATGGCACCGATGTTTTTATGCGCCTTAGCCTCATGCAAATCCTGCGCCACTTCAGTACAAAATACCCGCCTTGGCTGGATGCTCGCAAAGAAAGCCAGCCGACCCATGAGATACGCGCGGCGATCTACGGTACCAAGCCACGTGAATTCTTTGAAGATATCGTCCTCGTACCGTTCGAATCGTTCCTCTTCGGCACCAAGTACGAGCATGTCCGAGTCAAGGAAGTGAGCCAAATCGGAATCGTTCACGTCGGACGGATGCTCGGCCGTGGCCTCTATGTATGCAGCCATTTTATCCACCTCCTCTGATGGAAAATACGGCGAAAGTAGCAGTTTCGTGATGCGCGAGGACTGCTTTTCATTGACAGCACTGGTGCCAAGAGCCGCGTTATAGAGCCATGGCTGGTAGAGATTATCGTGCCCAACGCTTGCACCGAATACAACTCTCGGTGATCGTAAGGAATCGATGTTCTCAGTTAAGAACTGTGCCTTTTCTTCGAGGTGCGCGACAGTGTGATGAAAACGCCAAGGCTCGAGGGCGTATGGGAGTACCAGCGCGGTGACCACCGGCCGTACCGCCTCAAAATCATTATCATCCGGAGTAAGGTGCGCTTGCACGCTATCGACGTACTGCTCCACTCTACCTCGCGCCATGCTCTCTCCTTTACCAATCACCATGTTATAGTAAAACTATACAATCATAAGGAGGTGCTATGTCAAGTGAAATAAAGGCGCTCTACGCAGGATCATTTGACCCACCGACAAACGGGCACGATTACGTCATCCAAAAAGCCTCCAGGCTTTTTCCTTATTTCGAAGTGCAAATCGGAGCCAATCCGGACAAGAAATACATGTTCGATACCGAAGAAAGAATCACACTGGTCGAAAGAATAGTCGCACCCCTAGGTAACGTGGCGGTCAGCAGCCTAGACGAAGGGTTCACCATCGAATACGCATACGAAAATGGTTTCACCCATATGGTCAAAGGCCTACGCAACGCCGTGGATTTCCAATACGAAGAGAACCAAGATGACGCAAGCCAACTGTACTTGAAAAAACTCATCGAGCGCGATGTGGCAAATGGGCGCATCTGCCCGGATGCCATTCCAGAAATAGATAGCGTTCTATTCAAGAGCCCACAGCATCTTCGGACGGTAAGTTCTAGTTTTATCAGGACTCTCACGAAGGTGAAAGGCTGGGAGAAAATTACCCCTGACCTTGTGCCACCGGCAGTAATGGAAGCCCTCAAGGAAAAGATTGGAAGCAGTACGGACCTTTAGGTTAAGAACTCGCCACCAGTGACACCAAGTATTTGTCCCGTCACGTAACTTGACTCCTGTGATGCCAGATACACATACGCCGGTGCTAGTTCAGCTGGTTGGCCGGCACGGCCTAAGGGCGCATGTTGGCCAAACGCGGTAAGTTTCTTTTCTGGCTGGCCATAGCTCGGCTGGAGCGGCGTCCAGATCGGTCCGGGAGCGACAGCATTGACACGTATACCCTTTTCAACCAGCTGCGCGCTTAGCCCTTTCGTAAAGTTCGTGATAGCCCCCTTGGTCGCGGCATAGTCTAGCAGGCCAGGTGACGGTTGGTATGACTGAATGGACGTGGTATTTATAATCGTGCTCCCTGGTTTCAGATACGGCAAGGCGAATTTCGAGAGCCAAAACATAGCGAAAATATTTGTCTTGAACGTCTTTTCCAGCTGCGCGGTAGTGAGCGATGCGATATCAGGGACATATACCTGTTTGGCCGCATTGTTTACTAAGATATCTATACCGCCGAGCAGCGTGACTGCTTTTTCAATCAGGGTCTTGCAAAACTTTTCGTCACTGATGTCGCCTGCACAGCCCTCAGCTTTCACGCCTGCCTCTTTGCAGATTCGGATCGTCTCTTTGGCGTCCACTTCTTCGGCGTCAAGGTAGTTGATAAGGATATCAGCACCTTCCTTGGCGTACGCGATTGCCACGGCACGGCCTATCCCGGAGTCACCACCGGTAATAAGCGCTTTCCTCCCCTTCAGCCTTTCCGATCCCCGATACGTATTTTCGCCGTGATCAGCCTGCGGCTTCAGCTTCGCGTCAAGCCCCGGCTCAGGCTGCAATTGCGGTGGAATATCCATGACAGGGTATTGGTGACGCGGGTCCTGCATCATGTATTGGTCTTTCTTCACGCTCTTTCTCCTTTCCTGCTATACCCACCATTTATACCGCTAACTAAGAGGTGCTGTCTGTGAAGTAATTCATAGCGGCCTTAGCTTCCCTCGCCTTCACACCCTTTTCTTCGGTCGGTTCAAGACGAAAGATTAGAGCTAAATGTTATACTACATCTATGAAAAACCTCACCTACCGCTACTACGACCTCATCTTGGCGCTGTTTGCCGCCTGCCTATTGATATCAAATCTTTCCGCCACCAAACTGATTGCCATCGGCCCGATCATCACTGATGGCGGCGCGATTCTATTCCCGTTGGTCTATATCTTCGGCGACGTTCTTACGGAAGTGTATGGCTATAAATATGCCCGCCGCGCTATCTGGACAGGATTCGTCACGATGCTGCTCGCCGTTCTTTCTTTCACCATCGTGCGCTATATGCCACCAGCCGCCGACTATCACGACCAAGCCGCTTTTGAAGCCGTCCTCGGGTTCTTCCCTCGCATCGTCCTTGCCAGTCTGCTCGCCTACCTGGTGGGTGAGTTCTTGAACGCCTACGTTCTCGCCAAGCTAAAAGTCAAGACCGAAGGCCGGCTGCTATGGCTGCGCCTTATCGGCTCGACCTTCGTCGGGCAGATCGCCGATACGGTGGTGTTCGCGTTCGTCGCGTTCGGCGGTATCCTTACTGGCATGGACATGCTTATATTCATCGCTGTTGGCTGGGGCTTCAAGACTGGTGTCGAGGTTCTGTTCCTTCCCGTTACCTACCGTGTCATCGACTTCCTCAAGAAACGGGAAAAAGTTGACGCGTACGACCGCAAGACCGACTTCAACCCGACTCGCCTATCCCTTTAATCAGGCGTAGTAGCGCTTTAGCCACGCATCCCTGAAGTCATAAAAACTTCCATCTTCGATGCTATGCCTGATGGAGTCGACCAGGCTGATGATGAAACGCTCGTTGTGAATCGAAAGTAACGTTCCCGCGAGGCTTTCTTTGGCTCTGAACAGGTGCTGTATATACGCCTTGGTGTAATGCTGGCACGTGTAACAATCGCAACTTTCAAGCAGCGATGAGAAATCCTGCTGATATTTCGATGATTTCATGTTCTTTCGTCCGTCAAAAGTATAAAAAGCGCCGTTGCGGCCCACCCGCGTCGGTGACACGCAGTCGAAGGTATCGACACCCTGCTCGATCGCGGCAAAAATGTCATCCGGCTCGGAAATACCAAGTAGGTGCCGCGGTTTACCATGCGGCAGAATCTGATTGCACCAACGAATGATCTCTGCCATCTGCTCCTTTTCAAGCGCGCCGCCGATACCATAGCCATCAAAGTCCATGGCACCCAAAAATTCGGCTGTCTGCTTTCGTAGGTCTTCATAGTTCGCACCCTGCAGCACGCCGAACAGCGCCTGGTACGGTTTTTCTGGGCGCTCGGCCCGTAGTCTTTTTACTTCGTTAAGACTACGTTCGGCCCAAGCGTGCGTGCGCTCCAGCGCCTCGACCTGATATTCGTACGAATCAAGCAGCGACGTCAGCTCGTCGAACGCAAAGGTGATATCGGCACCGATTCCCGCCTGCACTTGCATCGAAAACTCCGGCGTGAATTTGTGCATACTACCATCAAGATGCGATTTGAACGTCACACCATCATCGTCTACCCAGGCATGTCGTTGGCCTTTTTTGGCAATGGCGATTTCTGCTTCGACATCCGTCGTCATGGCAAGAACTTTCTTAAAACCACTTCCGAGCGAAAGCACCTGAAAGCCGCCACTGTCCGTGAACGTCGGCCCATTCCAGTGCATGAATTTGCCAAGGTAACCTGCCTTTTCGATGAGCTCGTGGCCAGGTCGCAAGTAGAGATGATACGCATTCGCAAGCACCGCCTGCGCGCCGACTGCTTTTACCTGCTCAGGCACCAGCGCCTTCACCGCGGCATTCGTACCGACGACGATGAACGCCGGAGTCTTGATATCTCCATGCGGCGTCGCGATGACGCCAGTACGCGCCAGGCTAGTACCACCAAGTTCCGAGGTGACTGTAAAACCAAATGAATTTGTCATCTTAGACAGTATACACTAGGCAGCTGGCAGTCGTTGACCCGGACAAACAGAGAGCACCCTCTTCATGGCGCTTTTCTCTGCTTGCGTTACCCACAATCCATACTTCTTTTTTACCGCGATCTGCCTCGTCACGTACTGGCAGCGGAAAGATTTGTTCGCCGGCAGCCACGTCGCCGCATCCCCATCACCTTTCTCCTGGTTTGCCCCGCCGTCAACGGCCAGCAGCTCCAGGGGATCGTTAGCAAGCTGCACCCGCTCTTCATAACTAAGCTGCTGCGCCCCTTTTTGCCACGCATCACTGAGTGCGACCACGTGATCGATTTGCACCGCTTGGCTTGATTCGCTTCCTCTTGTAAAATGAATCGTCGTACTCGTGTACGGGTCGTTCAATGTCCCACTCACCACCTGGCATTCAAGATTAACCACGGTGTTCATAAGATCACGTCGTAATATTTTATTCCTCGTATCACAGCCTAGGCTGCTTTCCCAGCCATTACCGAACTGGCTGCGTGCATACTCTGTTTTTGGGGCACGCCCCTTTACTTCAAGAGAGTTCAGTGCCTCAAGCGCCTCACTTTCCGTTTGACTGACAGGCTCCGTCCGGGGAGATTCGGTACGATAGGCATCCGGGTTGCGGCTCACGCCAATCAAAACGATAAGAAGCACCAGCATAACGGCCACGCTTCGCCTGATAGCATGCGTCCTTCTCATACACATATAGTACACCTCTGATACAATGGAGTATATGCAACCAGTACACCGACTCATCGAAAAGTTCGTTCCCGAAAACTACAATCTTTCAATTGAATTAGAGCGCGAAGAGCGTACTTTCAAGGGTATCGTCACTATGACCGGCCTGTCAGTATCGGGCAACGGCACTATCGCCGTACATGCCAAAGACCTAGAGATCGCAAGCGTTACCGTTGACGGTAAAAAAGCCAGCTATTCCCTAGGGCAGCACGACGAAGTTACGATTACCCACCCCGACATCAAAGAGGGCACGCACGTTGTTGTATTGGCTTTTTCAGGCACGATAACCGATGCCATGCACGGCCTCTACCCGTGCTACTACGAACATGAAGGGGTCAAAAAAGAACTTCTTGCCACGCAGTTTGAGAGCCACCACGCACGCGAGGTTTTTCCGTGCATCGATGAGCCCGAAGCCAAGGCGACGTTCGATCTTACGCTCACTACCGAAAGAGAAATTACCGTGCTCGGTAATCAGCCGATCGATTGGCAGCGAGAAGAAAACGATAAGCTCGTCACTTGTTTCAAGGCCACGCCGCGTATGAGCACATACCTCCTTGCCTGGGTGACCGGAGAGTTGCAATCGAAAAGCGCGAAGACGAGCAGTGGCGTCGAGGTCAGTATTTGGGCGACGCCGGCGCAGCGGCCAGAGGCGCTTGACTTCGCACTTGAGCACTCCGTGAAGTCAATCGAGTTCTTCGACGAGTACTTCGGCGTCGCCTATCCGCTGGCAAAATGTGACCAAGTAGCACTACCAGACTTCAGTAGTGGCGCTATGGAAAACTGGGGACTTGTCACGTACCGTGAGGTAGCGCTTCTGGCCGATCCTGCAACCACGACAGTCGCCAGCAAACATTACATAGCGACCGTCATCAGCCACGAACTGAGTCACCAATGGTTCGGTAATCTTGTCACGATGAAATGGTGGAACAATCTATGGCTGAATGAAAGTTTCGCCACGCTTATGGAATATGTCGCGGTTGACGCCATCCACCCCGAGTGGAATGCGTGGCTCGATTTCGCCTCGAACGAAAGTATCATGGCTCTTCGGCGCGACGCCATCGAAGGCGTACAGTCCGTGCAGGTGGACGTGAACCATCCAGATGAAATTTCAAGCCTATTTGACGGTGCGATTGTGTACGCCAAAGGTGCCCGGCTTATGCGCATGTGCCAAGAATACATCGGACACGAGGCTTTTCGCGCTGGGCTCAAAAGCTATTTTAAAGAATTTGCTTATAAAAACACCGATGATGACGATTTGTGGCGGCATTTGTCTGAAGCCAGCGGCAAAGACATCGCGCTTCTCATGAATACCTGGATATCCCAGAGCGGCTATCCGGTGGTAAGCGTCGAGCCAGAAGGCCTGAGCCAAAAGCAATTCTTTATTGGCCCTCACGGTGAATCAAACCAACTTTGGCCAATTCCTCTCGGTGGAGAAGCGAGCGAGGACCTGCCTGACCTCCTCGAGACCAAAGAACTCCGCATGCCGATCGCTGAAGATGAAAGGCTGAATGTCAAAGATGCCAGTCATTTCATCACGAAGTACAACCCGGATCATCTCGCGCGGCTCCTACTGAAGCTACAGACCTTCGATGAAATTGGCCGCTTACAGCTTCTGCACGAACAGAGCCTCCTGGCTCGGGGTGAAGCTATTTCAAGCGCCGAACTCATACCGCTTCTTCAGGCGTACAAAGCCGAATCAGCGCAGAGCGTGTGGGATATCATGGCCCTTTCTCTCAAAGAACTCAGGAAATTCGTCGAGTCCGACGAAAAAGTAGAAGTCAAACTGCGGCAATTCAGTTTGAGCCTGGCAAAACCTCAGTTCGATCGACTCGGCTGGGAGATACAAACAGGCGAAGTCGAACGGGATACGAAACTCCGTTCACTTATCATCGGCCTCATGTTGTACGGCGAAGATCCTGCGGTCGAAGAGCATTGTTTTGAGCTCTTCAAGCTTGGAGCGGCGGCAATCGATCCGGAACTTCGCCATCTCGTCATCGCTACCGTCGTCAAATACGCGACTGACGAAACGGTCATCAAAGAGCTGCTTGAGGTCTATAAAACGACCCACTCAGCCGATCTCCGTGACGATATTTGCGCTGGCCTGACATCTG
>CBFGYC010000005.1:0-20084 GCA_965652985.1 uncultured bacterium
GTCGTGAGACAGTTCGGTTTATATCCGGTACGGACGATAGGAAATTTGAGAGGATCTACCCCTAGTACGAGAGGACCGGGGCGGACGAACCTCTGGTGTACGGATTGTGGCCACCTGCTGCATTGTCCGGTAGCTATGTTCGGTCTAGATAAGCGCTGAAAGCATATTAAGCGCGAAACTAACCTCAAGATAAGATTTCCCTATGAGGACACTGAAAGACTATCAGTTTGATAGGCGCAAGGTGGAAGTATAGCAATATATGGAGCCGAAGCGTACTAACAGTCCCATTGCCTTTTTATGTCCTTATCACCGCATGTTTATGCTTGCATAAACAGGGGTGGTGAGGTAGACTTAACTAGTAATTGGTGTTAATTATACACCGACGTCAATTTTACAACTTATCTATGCGTGCTGAGATTTGGACATCGAAGCAAGGTTTTAGGTTACCCACTCCTGACGATATAGGAGCCGAAAAGAGTATACCTTAAAACCTTACTTCGGTGCCCATGGCAACGAGGAAACACCTGTTCCCATTCCGAACACAGAAGTTAAGCTCGTTAGCGGCGATTATACTGCCACAAGTGGGAAACTAGCACGGCGCCGAATTATATAAAAGCCATCCGAACAGGGTGGCTTTTATCTTTTTTGTATTGCAATTCTGCTTACGTTTGGTACACTAATAGACGAAAAGGTGGAAAATAAACATGAAAATATCTGTGGTAGATCAGTCAGCTGAACATTACGTCGTCGTACGTTAGTGCGCTCGTTTCTTTGAGTACAACCATAAGTGGTATAATTGTGGGGTGCAAGTGCCCTGGCAGAAAATAAAAACAAAGGTTGCTCCGCTTCGCCGCGTTCCGTACAAATACTACTTCGTGGCTGGTATTCTCCTTGTCATGGCCGTATATCTTGTGGCATTTCGGGAAAAAACGATAGCTTACAACTACGGCGGAGAGACGTGTGATAATAGATTATTGCTGTTGCCGGATGTTTTTGGTGAGTCAGGAAGTGACAATTATGAAGTTACTTCTCGGGGTGGTTGGAGCCTTGGCGGTTACCGGCTGACTGCTACAGCGCTCTGCATCACTCCCGCTGAGCCGCCCGAGGAGAACACCGTAGAGACTATTGCCTACGCACCCTGGGGCGGGTGGTTCGCAAGGCTTTCGTATCATATAGAGACAAATGATCACCCGGCGGTTGATGCTAGCGTGCTCGGCGCTCCGATTCCGGTAAGTAGAACGCTACATTTACCGCTGAGCGAGCCGGACGAGACGTTTTCTTATCATATAGTGGTAGGCGAAGGCAAGGCTGAATGCATCTCCGAAAAAAGCCAGCTTAGCTGCGACATCCCGATGCTAGAGCTTGAACAGGGGAGCGAATATGCATTGGCGCTCGAAAGGCGCTTTAAAGACGAGAAAGTGGATGAAGTAATGCAGGCTACCATTGAGACCCTGTCGCCCCTCTCTGTCGTAGCGTCTTCTATCGCGAGAGACGCTACCGTGTATGACAAACCGAAATCCGTGACGCTTGCCGTAGATAAGCCCTTAGGGAAGACTGATTTTACGGCCTGGAGAGTTGACGGCGAAACTCCAACAGAGCTCACGGTCACGGCCGAGTCTCAAGGTCAGGAGGCAATCATAACTTTTGCCGAAGACTTGCCGAGACAGGCGACGATTGAACTGAGAGCTACTGCGTTCGAGGCGAGTGACGGCAGTACGACACTCGACCCCTACGTACTGCCATTCAAGACATCTGGTGGCCCTAAGGTCACGGGGGTAAATGTGGGCTCTACTGGAGTTGGCATAGGATCGCAAATAGTAGTGACCTTTGACCAAGAGTTATCTACTGACCAGGATCTTAGCGCGCTCGTAGCGACTGGGGGCGGGGTGACCTATCAGGCGCGGCAAGGCAATCAACTTTTCTTCTCGACCGGTGGCACCGGTCGCTGCCAGGATATTTCGATTACCTTAAAACCCGACATCAAGAGTCCGTATGACATCTTCGGTCAATCTGCCTGGCAATACAACGGTCGAACTATTTGTTATACAGTGACAACTATCGGCTACTCCGTAAAGGGAAGGGCGATACAGGCATATCACTTTGGCAACGGAGGCTCCAGCATCGTGTACACGGGGGCCATCCACGGTAGTGAATACAGTACGAAATCGTTGATGGACCGCTGGATACAGGAGCTCGACGCGAATCCTGGCCAGATTCCTGCAGGCAAAAGAGTGATCGTGGTACCGTCGATTAACCCGGACGGGCTTGCAGCGGGCAGTAGGGTAAATGCGCGAAATGTTGATCTTAACCGTAATTTCGCCGTCAGTGACTGGCAAAAAGATATTCAACATACCAATGGTAGCGCTTTTCCTGGTGGCGGCGGGGAGACACCGATGTCGGAGCCGGAAACAAAGGCGATCGCTGGGTTTATTGCTCAGCAAAGGCCGGAATTAGTGGTTTCGTACCACAGTATTGGAAGTTTAGTGATACCAAGTCAAGGCGGGCAATCTAATGCGCGTGCCAGCCAATATGCTAGTTTAAGCGGATATAAGCTAAGTCCAGGCGGGGGCGGGGAGTTCGGTTACCAAATTACTGGTACGGCTGACGATTACTATAGGGAAAAGCTTGGAGTACCGAGTGTCCTTGTTGAGCTTGGCAGCCACTCGTATCATCAGTTCGAGCGGAACCGGTCTGCAATGTGGGCGATGATGCAGTAGTGCAGTAGTGCGGGAGTGCCCTTAAAAAACAAAACGACCAATCTCGCAGATATGGTCGTTTTTTGTTGAATCAAATTTCGGATTCAAACAGGTGCCTATTAATAATATCGCACCGAGCGAATAAGCGCAACAGTTTAATAACAATAAAAACTTGCTTATGTAAATATTGACAAAATGCCTATGGTATGGTATATTGAAAACATACACATATCATGTGTGAGGTAAAAAACGAGGGTTTCTATCGTCAATTGACGTGGAAACCTTTTAATTTAGGAGGAAAACCCTATGGCTGGTACAAAAGCTGGTGGCCTAAAGGCTGCACAAAAGAACCTGCAAAAAGATCCTAACTTTTACGCTAAGATTGGCGCTAAAGGTGGTCGTAACGGTACTACTGGTGGCTTTGCCGCCAACCCAGAACTCGCACGAATCGCTGGCGCTAAGGGCGGCCGGATCTCTCGTCGCAAAAGCAAAAAGACTACTGTCTAACTAGTGTCTTTAACAAATAACTGTCTCAGATGAGGCAGTTATTTCGTTTTATAACGGCGAAGGGCGCACGTACGAGCCTCGTTGACGCGCCAGGTTGATAGACAGGCAGGGCAAGCGTAGTGATTTCTGTCCGACTGCAGGCCGGTAGCCTCGCAGGTTGGGCAAAGGCTTCTCGTATGGAGCCAGTCTCTGTACGTGTCGAGCATGTCCTCGACTTCGTCTTCGCTTATGGTGACGTCGTATCTTTTTGAGAGATCAGATAGCACTATGTCCCAGGCTTCCCGTTCGATTTCAAGAAGCTCAATGTCTCGGATGTATTCGGTGTGGCCGAGTACTGCATGGGCGACTTCGTGCAGCAGAGAGGCGGCGTCACCGGCGCTGGCATAGTGCACGGCACGTTCAGCTGGCACCCACCGGAACGTGCCGTCCTTCGTAAAACGGATATCGGAAAAGTCTTTTTTAAGCCTGCTGAGCATCGAGGAGGTCGAGGGCATAATAATAGCATCCGTAGATGACGGCCTCTTCGGGGTGGACGGCCTGCGATAGGGTGGTAGCGGCCATATGTTTGGCGATTCGGGCGTCTAAAATTGCTTGTAGTTGTTCGCTGTATTTGGCGAAGTGGGTTCCCATGCTGCCGCCAATAATCAAGTGATCCGGCTCAAGGAGTGAGATAAGTATCTGAAGGCCGACTGCGACACGCTCGGCGTAGTCTTGCCAAATAGCAGGGTCGGTAACGTCTTTTCCATACTGACCGTGGCGTTTATAAAAACTGCTACCACTGGCAACGTCTTCCCATCGCTGTAGTTGGCCTTCATATTCAACGCGCATTGATCCGACTTCGAAACGATCCAACTCAGAAAGTAACTTGCCCCCGTAGGTGATGCCACCCCCAGCTCCAGTGCTAAGAGTCACATACATGATAAGTTCCGCTGGGGTAAACTCCCTGGACTCAGAAATACCGGCAAGCGCGGCGTCGTTTTGCATGAATATAGGAGTTTCGGGAAAATACACCCCGAGCTCTTTCGTGACATCGAAATCGGACCATCCAATGTTTGGAGTTCTGATGACTCTCCCATCCCGAATAGGGCCGGGCATAGCTACGGATATGGCTCGAATATCGCTTATATCGCCATGTTCACGGACTGCTTTAGTGACGGCCTCAAGATATTCCGATTTCTCTCTTGGGGTTGGAAATTTGGCAATCGTCTGCCTGTCGCCTTTGTCATCAAAACTGGCGATAAGTGTCTTTGTACCCCCGGTGTCGATGGCTAGTATCATACCAGTAGTGTAGCATAGATTACTTGCTTGCGCGTGTCTCGATATTAGGATATAATAACAGCAATAAACGAGAGGTGAAGTAATGGCACGAAAAAATCAGGGTGGTTCGATACTGGGATTCGTAATTATCGGCGGCGCAATGGCGCTTCTGCTCATAGGCGGTGCTTATTTTGTGCGGCAGAACGCATCTTTAGTTACTGGTGAAACGTCAGGTATAGTAGGTGACGTTTCGGATTCTGATTCCTTGGATGAGGAAGAGACCAAAGATGAGGGTGAGAGCGACAACTCGGGCACGAACGAAGAGTCTGAGCAGCCAAGTGAGGGCGAACAAGTCCCTGACGAGGAAGACTCAGACACAACTGTTACCGATGAGTCGACAAACGAGCAGGCACCTCATCATCCGGACGAAAGCACTACTACCAGCCAGCCGGAAGCGCACGACGCCCCTACGGAACGGCTCCCAGAGACTGGCCCGGCCGACATGATCGCAGCCAGCTTGTTGCTCAGCGGCATCGTCGGTGTGGCCGTGGCGTATATACGCTCACGTGCTTAATCTGTTCTTCTTTGACTTATTAGATAACAAAGAGTACAATGAATAGCAATCTAGAAGTATTTTTTACAAGCGCTTCGTAGGATAATAATAACTAATAAAGGAGTAATAGCTGGGGCATCTCGTCCCTGCTAAAGAAACTATGGCAACTAAAGCCACAATTACAATGGATGACTTGCTTTCGAATGCGGAAGCGGATGTAAAACAAATAATCGCTGGCGAGCCGGTATCGGGTATAGTGCTGTCCGTCCGTAAGCACGAGGTACTGATTGATCTTGGCCCTCGCGGTATTGGCTACGTGCCTCGACGCGAAGTTGGCTTTTCTCGTCAAATCAAAGAAGGCGATGAAGTAACTGCAAGCGTCGTCGACGCCGAGCTTGATAACGGTTACTCGCTGCTTTCACTTCGTAAAGCCGCTAAAGACCGCGGTTGGGATGAAGTCGCCGAAAAGATGGAAGCAGGCGAAATCATCGAAGTTTCACCGTATGACGCGAACCGTGGCGGCCTCTTGGTCGAATACGAAGGCGTTCGTGGCTTCCTGCCTGTATCACAGCTTTCTGCTGAGCACTACCCACGTGTGGGTGGTAATGACAAAGATGAGATTCTACATCGTCTGAATAGCCTTGTTGGCAAAACACTGAAGGTCTGCGTGCTCGACGTCGATCGCAAAACTAACAAGCTGATTTTTAGTGAAAAAGAAGCTGCCAAAGAGACACTCGCTGCCCGATTTGAGAAGATGAAGGTTGGTGACACCGTTTCTGGTATCGCGACTGGCGTCGTTGACTTTGGTATTTTCGTGAATGTCGAAGGTATTGAAGGCCTCATACACATCTCAGAAATTAGCTGGGAGCGCGTCAACAATCCGGCTGATTACGTAAAAGTCGGCCAAACTGTCGAAGCGAAAATCATCGCTATCGACAAAGACCGTCTTAGCCTTAGCATGAAGCAGCTAACGGAAGACCCATGGCTTAGCGAAGTCGCTCAGTTCAAGACTGGTGACAGCGTCGAAGGAACAGTCACAAGGATCACTCCGTTTGGCGCATTCGTGCAGCTTAGCCCAAGCGTCGAAGCGCTGGTGCATGTCAGCGAACTTGGCGGTTCTGGTGCTAGTGATCCAGAAAAGGTCTTTACGCTGAACGAGCGTAAGTCATTCAAGGTGCTTGAAGTCGACAAAGACAGCCGTAAGATTTCTCTCAGCCTTGCTGACGGCAAGAAGAAATAGCCTATATTTATAGTCCTAAGTGATGACGCCTAACGGCAGAAAGGAGTGCGGAGGATGGAAGATCAGAAAAAGACACTTGTCATCGCCGACTCGATTACTGTCGGTGAGCTTGCCGAAGTACTGCACCTCCAGGTGACAGCCCTCGTCGGCGAACTATTCAAAAACGGTATCGTCGCGACCATCAATCAACGTCTCGATTTTGAGACGGCTCAAATCATGGTCGAGGAACTCGGACTTGATGTCGAGCTAGAGCGAAAACCAGCGGACACCGAGGCGCGTGGTAAGACCCGCCAAATCTCAGATGACGCTACGTCACGCCCACCCATCGTGGCGGTGATGGGTCACGTTGATCATGGTAAGACAAGCCTACTTGATTCCATCTTAGGTCAACAAGTAGTCGAAGGCGAGGCTGGCGGTATCACGCAGCACATCAGCGCGTATCAAACTAAGCACGATGGGCGCACGGTGACACTACTAGACACTCCTGGTCACGAAGCTTTCGCGGCGCTACGCCAGCACGGAGCCACTTTAACGGATGTCGTTATTATAGTCGTGGCGGCCGATGACGGTGTCAAGCCACAGACGATCGAAGCGATCCGCTTTGCGCGTACCGCTAACGCCAAGATGGTCGTCGCGTTGAACAAGATCGATAAAGAAACCGCCAACCCTGGTATGGTCATGGGTCAGCTTGCCGAACAGGGTGTCGTCGCCGATAGCCCAGGATGGGGCGGTGACGTGCCGATGATAGAGGTAAGTGCCAAAACCGGCCAAGGTATCGAGTCTCTCTTAGAAACAGTCCTACTCGTGGCTGACCTAGAAGACCTTAGGGCCGATGTAGACGTCCCAGCCGAGGGGCTTGTGATCGAAGCCCGTGTTGAGACTGGCCGTGGTCCGGTGGTACGATTCTTGGTAGAGCAGGGAACCCTGAAGCCTGGAAACTTCATGGTAGCAGGCACAACCTACGGAAAGGTACGTACCCTCCAAGATTTCAGCGGCAAACCAATCAAAAGCGCTGGCCCAGCAACTCCCGTTATCGTGACAGGCTTTAAAGAGGTTCCGCAATTCGGTGACCAGTTCAGTCTTGTCAAAAACGAACGCATGGCTCGTCAGGAAGTCGCACAAAACCGTTCCGAGAAGGAGCGCCAGATGGCGGTGGCGAATGTTACCGGTGCCGATCTTCTTGCCATGATCAACCAAGAGCAAACCACCAAAGAATTTAATGTGATCGTAAAAGCAGACGTGCAAGGCTCTTTGACCTCTGTCGTAGATAGCCTACGCCTTATCGATACCGGCGGAGAAGTTCGTCTTCGTGTCGTCGCGAGCGGTATCGGTAATATTTCCGAGAGCGATATCCGTATGGCGGCCGATGCCAGCACGGTGATTTATGGCTTTAGCGTCGACCTTCCGCCGGCAGTGAAGCGCCTGGCGACCCGCGATAAGGTAGAGGTCCAGATTTTTAATGTTATTTATGAACTGATTGATGATGTGCGCCTACGGCTCGAATCACTCCTAGCTCCAGAAGTCGTCGAGACAGAAGTTGGTAAACTCAAGGTAAAAGGCGTCTTCAGAACGATGAGGGACCAGATCATCGCTGGCGGCGAAGTGACCAAAGGCAAGGTAGAGCCGGGTGTGTTGGCACGAGTGCTCCGCGGCGGCGAAAAAATCGCCGAAATCGAAGTCGAGAAAGTCCAGCGCCAGCAGCAAGAAGCCAAAGAAGTCTTCGAAGGTGAGATGTGTGGCCTCTCTCTTAAGATAGAGAAAAAACTAGTCCTCGAAGAGGGTGACGACCTCGAATTCTTTACACGCGAGCTAGTAAAGAAGACACTCTCGTAGATTAGCATTTACCGCAGTACATGGTGAAAAGTATTGACATTTTTAAGCATGTGTGCTATAGTTTCTTTATTATCAAAAACAAACAATAAAAAACATTTGTAGAAGGAACCACCACACCACTATGAGCGAAAAAATGTCACGTAAGGATATAGCATCTATGCCGTCTTCGGGCGTTGATGCAGCTTTTGATCCAGAACAACGTCAAGCCGAAAAGGACTGGAACGATTACTTAGCACACAGTCGAAAGACTCAAGGTTATTTACTAGAACAGAAGAATGGTACTGTTTCTCTTCGGGATCATGAGAACAAGTTCAAGGCCGAAGAGTCTGATCAAGAATACCGTAATCGTATTTATGACGAATCCCTCGAGAGTACTTCTCGTGAGAATATGGGTCTTGTTTCGCTTGCCAAAGCTGCCCGTGAGGCCAGAGAGCTAGGCGACAAGACGACACAGCTCAATATCGAAGACGAAATACAAGAAAAGCTCATTGCCGAAGCCGATAAGAACGGCTGGACGGAAGATCAGCGTAATCGTATGCTTGATCGATTGCTTAAGGTAATGGACGGCGAAGACGGTACTCAATCGGCGTCAGAGAGCGACGAGACAGAGTCTGCGAATCCTGTTGATGCTGACGAAGACGTCATAGCTTTGCCTGCTACTATGGAAACGCAGGACGATGCCGCGTCTACGGCAGAAGAGGCAGAAGAAGATACTTCCGACGACGAAACTGCGGACAATACAGGATACGCAGCTGCAGCCGATCCAAACCCACGTGTTCCATTAGAGCGCGCTCTCGTGCCTATTGAAGACGCACCACGTACGCAGTACTGGTCAGAAGGAGCTATCCACCCGAACGATCCTAATCGTGTAGTTTCAGTAGAGGAAGACGACGAAGCTGTCGATATAGACGATTGGTTCGACGAAGACGATAGCCAGATCGATACGAATGAGCTGGGTAATTTCAGGAGTGCCCGAGAAGCCTACATCAACGCTCACGTCAACGACCGTTTCGCGGATGCTGGTGCCCTTATTGATAAATTTGCTAAAAAAGGCGGCTGGGTAGAGCGAGTTCGAAATAGAATTGGTGCCCATCTTAATACCGGCGGCCACCAACGCCGTGAGGCTTTTAAGAACTTCGCGCCGGAATTTTCTGCCGCTATGAGCGCAGCTATCGATGCACGCCGTGAGACGATGTCTCCTGAAGAGCTAAGAGAACTTGCCCTTAACCAGCACATAATTATATTTGAAGACTTAGAGCGAGAGATCTCAAAGAGGAAACTAGAGAAAGACGGTAAGAAGCGATTCTTTAGCCGAAGGATTGTCCCAATCATTGGTATGGGTACCGCCGTTGTCGGTGGTGCTGCCTGGGCCGTAGCTAATCATGTAAAGAATGGTGGCGAGTGGTCTCCTAGCTTCTTAGGCGGTGCGCTACTATCTGGCGCCGCAGCTGGTTTAGCTGCCGAGAAGCTTTCTCGTACCAATAACGAAGCCGACATCGAGATGAGAATCAATGACGGTAGAGAGAGCATTTATGCAAACTATGAAGATCTTGACGATGAAGAGGCTCTAAGTAATGTAGCTGCCCTTGATGCAGTTGAAGGTAGTACGAACCGTGACCAAGACAAGAGACTCGGCAAAAGAACTGCCGCTGCTATGGCTGGTGCCGCACTTGCCGGTGCTACCTACGGCCTGACAAACAGAGTAGGAAACACCATTGACCTCTACGATGGCAATGGCACCGACTTGAATCCGTTTGACGGCGACGGTGTTGACGTATGGGACGGTGACGGTACTGACTTCAACCCAGTTGATGGTGATGGTGTAGACGTTTTCCCTGAGGGTGACAACGGTCAAAATCCAAACCTCGATGATGCTGGCGACAATGCTGGAAACGGTACTGAGCAAGCAGCTGCCGACGCTAATGATGAAGGCGAGGGCGACCAGGATATAATCGAACCTCAGGGAGGTGTCGATACTACCGAAACCGAAGCAGGATTTGACGGAGCCAATATCAATATACCTGAAGGTGGTGGCGTGACTGGTGCATTCCAAGACTATGTCCTTGATGAATACGGTATCACCCTAAGCGATGACCAGGCTCGTGACATGTATAATGATCTCAGGGGAGAAGCATCGCCAACTGATATCTTCTCTGGTGTTGAATTCTACGAGATGGATGCCGACCCTGCGAATGGTATAGAGCAAGGCGACTGGGGAATGGTTGACGCGGGACCCGCTGAGATAACACCAGCTGGTGAAGCCGCAATCGAGGATTGGTTAAGGGACAAGAACATACTCCGTGGAGCCTAAATAGCACGCGGCAGTCAAGATAAAAATAAAAACAAGGAATACATACTATGACAAGCGATCAAATATTCAAGAAACTTGGTATCGAAAACTCGAGTGATGAATTCAAAGCTAAGATGCTCAGCAAGATCATGGCAACAGCCGACCTAAGGTTCGCGCGCGTTGTCGACGAAGTGATGAGCGACGAAGAACGAACAGAGTTCGAGGCCTTCTCAGAAGGGAAAAGCCCGGAAGAGATTGCTAAGTGGGTCGAGGAAAAATACGAAGGTATCGGTGAAATATACACTGCTATCATCGGATCAATCGTCGAAGACCTTAGCGAAACGGTCAAGCAAATCTAGTCTTAAAAACAAAGTATACCAGTAATCTTCGCGGATTACTGGTATACTTTATGTAGAAACAACATCAAGCTGTCAGGAGAAAAATCCCATGTTTCAATTAGATGATAAATTTTTAGAAGATCTTGGTCTGGCTGATTTGCCGGCTGAACAGAAGAAGGCATTTTTAGAGCATGTCTACAGCCAGCTTGAGTTACGCGTCGGTACGCGTCTTTCCGAAGGCCTTAGCGACGAGCAGCTGAGCCAGTTCGAGTCTTTCGTTGACCGAGACGCGGAAAAGGTTCAGGCGTGGGTGAACGAAAATGCGCCTGACTATCAAAACGATAGCGCTTATCAGCAAATTCGTCAGTCTGTCGGACCAGAGATAAGTGATGACGTAGTGCTGGCTGAGTACGCATCGCTCAAGTGGCTTGGCATCAATCGGCCAGATTATCGGGATGTCGTGAAACAGGTGCTCGACGAACTGAAGGCCGAGATTATGAGTAACCGCGACGCTATTTTAGGTACGTAGGTAGCCTCTCTCAAAATCTTGAGCGCTCATGCGCCGGCCGTTCGGTGCGATAAGCGACTCTATCTTTAGGCACTTTCCATCCTTGCAGAGGAGATCCAGCTTGCTCGCAGGCTGTTCGGAAATAGAGGCAGACGTCACTATGATCGTATGCCCTTCGATGGTAATCTTTGTTTTAGGAAAAATACCATAGGCGCGTACGTGCTGCTCGGCCTTAGCGGCGCTTATTTCCTTTATATCAAGCCAAGCGTCTTCTTTGGTGAGAAGGCGGGTATATGAGGCCTTGTCATCGTCTTGAGCGAGCGGCGGTAGCGACCCGTCGATAATGCCTGGCAGCGTTTCCAAAAGGAGATTCGCACCGATATCGGCGAGCGCGTGGTAGAGTTCCTTGGCGGTCTCTTTGCCGGTAAGGGGATGCTCTTTTGCCGCGTACACCGGCCCATTATCCATGCCGCTGGCAAGTTGCATGATAGAGACGCCGGTTTTTGTATCGCCGTTCGCGATAGTAGTTTCGATAGGCGTCGGGCCGCGGTATTTGGGGAGCAGGGAAGGATGGACATTGATGATACCCGGTTCGAAGAGGTCGATGATGCTCTTCGGAACGATTTTTCCATAACTTGAGAGCACGCCGATAGGGCGATTTATCGCCTGTATGTCCGTGGTGATTTCGGCGAGTTTGTTTGGCTGCCAAACTGGGATGTTGTTTTCGGTTGCAAGTACCTTGACGACAGGCGGGGTAAGCTTGTGGCCTCGCCCCTGTTTGGAGTCTGGTTTGGTTATGACTGCCGCGATGGTATAGCCGGCCTCAATAAGAGCCGTAAGGGCGGTCAGGCTGAAAGTATCAGTCCCAAAGAATACTATTTCCGGCGATGTGCGCTTCATAATCAAGCGGTTGCAACTCCCCATGCTCATCTAACGTATAAAAGGCTTCTCGGTTTTCTTTGATGTGATCGACAAAAAGAATGCCGTTGGTGTGATCGATTTCGTGCTGGATAACCCGGGCGAGAAAGCCTTCGGCCTTGAAGCGGATTTCACCACCGTTCTCGTCACGCGCTCGGACACGAACCTTCGAATGGCGACCTACCTTACCATAGACATTTGAGACACTGAGGCAGCCTTCGTAGTCCTCGATGATCTTTCCTTCGTATTTCACGATTTCCGGGTTGATGAGCGTGATGAATTCACGGTCTGACTTATCATCGAAATTACTGCGGATGATGACGACACGCTCGAGGCGGTCGATCTGAACCGCGGCAAGCGCGGCACTGATTTCGTGAGGGCGCGAATCCTCCCAATCGAGTGATGCTTCGACCATATTCTTGACGAGCTGAGCAGTTTCCTCAGCGACAACGGAGACCTTGCTGGATTTTTCACGCAAATGCGAATTAGGCAGGGTGATGATATCTTCTTTTTTCACTTCTATTAGTATAACAGATATAAGAGCTATTATTTTACTGCTGCGGTTACGTTTGTCGGCGTAACTACATGTTGTTATACCAGTAGGCTGCGGTATATCCCGGAAGAGCTGCGTCGCATAGAGTGCCTGCGGTGGATGATGGCTGTGTCATTGTATAAATAACAGAAGTTAGCCCGCCCTTCTGTGGTGATATGTAGTATACTTCGCTTCCTGGGGGCGGCATTAGCGGCCTCCATGCCACTAAAGCGAAAGTTTCAGATGAAATCACACAATACACGAAGTCGCTGCTTCCAATATCGGGGACAACCTCAGTCATGATTGCTTTGAACTCTGGCCTTGTGGGCCAGCTGCCAGTACTGGCATGAGTTAAAGCAACTTTTTTATATATCTGACTTAAGTTTGACTGGACTGTTGATACTTGTGCTCGCTGCTGAATACCTTGATAGGCTACCATCGAAATAGCCGCCAAAATAGCAATCACAACAATCACAATCAATAACTCGACAATTGTAAAGCCGTTTACGCTTTTTCTCATGCCTCAAGTATAGGGAGGGGACGGGCGGATTACAAGAGTGAGAGCGGGTCGAGTTCATATTGCCAGTGCGTGGGAGGTAGGTGTTCCAAAAGGTTGATCAGCGAGGCGCGCTTCGGAGATTTGACGACTAGCTGCCAGCGGTACGTAGCTCCTTGTCTTTCATAGAAGGCTGGGGTGGGGCCAAGGATAGTTACGTCGCTTCCTGCGTGTCGCCTTAAGTCAATGGCAAGCTTCTTGGCATTCGCGATGGCGGCCTTTTCTGTTTTATAGACACAAGTAAGTTTTAAAAGGTGACAAAACGGCGGAAACACCGCGCGTTGACGCTCTTCGAGGATGGTTTCGTAAAACGTTGTATAGTCCTGAGAGATGCCAAGGGCAATGCTGCTATGTGTAGGCTGGTAGCTCTGCACGATAGCGGTCGAGGCGAACTGTGAGCGGCCGACTCGGCCTATCGCTTGGGCGAGGAGCTGGAAGGTACGTTCGCTGGCGCTATAGTCGGGCAGGCTGAGACCGGCATCGGCCTGGACGATACCCACCATACGTAGTTTAGGAAGATCAAGTCCTTTGGCTACGACTTGGGTGCCTATGATGATGTCGATGGAGCCATCGTAGAGTTCTTTGTAGCGACTTTCGACTGTATCTCCGGTTTTTGTGTCGCCATCAAAGCGTGCGATGACGCTATGCGGAAACAGTTTTTTTACCTCCGACTCGATCAGTTTCGTGCCAATCCCTTTATGAATAACGTCGACCGCGCCGCATTCAGGACAGCTGGTCGGTATGCGGTGGGTGGCTGCGCAGATGTGGCACTGCAGCTGATGAGTGTCGGCGTGCAGGGTCAGAGGAATGAAGCAGCGTTGACACGTCGCGGTCCAGCCGCAGTTCTCGCAGAGCGTAGAAGCGGCGCTGCCTCGCCTGTTATGAAAGAGGAGCACCTGGTGGTTTTCATCGAGGGTTTTTTGCATCGCGGCGAGCACCGCGTCGGAGAGGAATCGGTGTTTTTTAAAGTTGTCCCGTTTTGTCATGTCGATGAGTTTGATGGCCGGCTTTACGGTCGAGGGCTGGGCTGGTCTAGGTAACGTGATGATTGGGCGGCCAGATCTCTCGGCGATATAGTAGTCCGCTACGGTTGGTGTCGCGCTTCCGATGACGAGCTTTGCCTTGTGATAGCGTGCGAGCATACTGGCCGCTCGGAGTGCCGAGTAGCGAGGTGATTGTTCTTGCTTGAAGCTTGGCTCGTGGGCTTCGTCGATGACGATAAGGCCGATATCTTTTAGGGGCATGAAGAGGGCTGACCTTGGTCCGATGACGACTCTTGGCTGGTCGGCCAGCAGGGCACTTTGCCATGCAAGGTGGCGCTCGGCCTCAGTTTGCCTTGAGTGGGTGATAATAATATCTTTAAAATCGGCCGTGAATTCGTCAACGAGCTGAGAGGTGAGGGCGATCTCGGGCACAAGCACGATGATTGAGCGGCCACTTTCGAGGATTTGTTTTGCAACTTCCATATAGACCCTTGTCTTTCCGGAGCCTGTGACGCCATGCAGAAGGGCGGACCCAGAAGACATAGAGGTGATAATCTTAGTGGCCGAAAGCTGATCTTCATTGAGTACAAAATTTGTTCGATTTCGCACACTTGAATGCTCAATAGGTACTCTTTCACGGCGTTTTTTCATGAGGCCTCTAGGAAGAATGGTCTGTAAAACGGTCGCAAGGTGCGTAGTATAGTAGCCACTGAGCCACTCCGAAAGCTCTAGAAGAGCGCCCGGTAGCGGCGGAAGCTTGAGGATATCTATAATATCTTTTGTTTGATATTTTGGCTGCTTAACTTCCCGCAAAACGACTCCTACGAGAGATTGATTACCAACTTCAATCACTACAAGTTGCCCTATCGGGAGCTTTTTGTCGCTCGAATAAGTAAAGGCACCACTCTCTTTGCGGACAATCTTGTTCGGTGCTACCTCGTAGTAATGCATATAGTAGTATTATACAGTTTCAATACGCTTATGTTTTCCTCGCTACTTCGTGCACAAGCTGGTATTATTAAAACTATGTATTTTCAGAGTCGAATGGAGGCGGGACGGATACTTGGTGCTCAACTGGCGAGCACGTATCGTTATGACGACTGCGCAGTTATCGCGCTGAGCGATGGCGCGGTTTTGGTTGGTGAGCAGGTTGCAGTCGCCCTACACTCAATCTTAACGATGCTCCTCATCGAAGAAGTTGAAATACCTGGCGAGAGCATGGTGCTTGGCGGTGTGTCAGAGGGTGGTAATTTCACGTATAGCTCGATCTTTACGACCGGAGAGATTGATGGCTATGTGGGCGAGTATCATGGCTATATCGAGGAGGAAAAGCGAAAAGCTTTTCAGAGGATTAATCGTCTGGTCGGTGACGGCGGTATGATTGAGCGTGATTTGCTCCGTGACAGAGTTATCATCTTGGTAGCAGACGGACTTCATACGGGGATTTCCCTTGACGTGGCGGTTGACTTCTTAAAACCGGTACGGGTTAAGAAGCTGGTCATTGCTTCACCGGTGGCCGCGATTGGCGCCGTCGACAAATTGCACATTCTGGCGGACGAGCTGCATATTCTTGACGTGAAAGAGAATTACATGGGAACGGACCACTATTACGAGGATAACGAGATACCTACGCACGATGAAACGGTTGAGAAAATCAATCGAATTATCCTAAATTGGCAGTAACGGAGCTTGTCGATTGTTGTAAGATTGTGCTACGATGAATGGTAACGAAGCAAGAAACAGTGCTTAAAGGGAGAGTATGTTAGACGTTTTTATCACATCTCGGGTGCGGCGGAAAATCGTGGTTGTATACGCGAAGTATCCTGATTTTCATACTCATGTCCGGGGCCTCGCGAAGCTTATCAAGGAAGACCCAGGTAATATCCAAAGGGAACTAAAGCGTCTTGAGAAGGTCGGCTTTTTGGTCAGTGAGAAGCAGGGGAATACTAAAATTTATTCGACGAACAAGCAGTTCCCTATTTTTAAGGAGCTCCAAAGCATTGTGATCAAGTCGCAGCAGCATGCCGCCGGGCGACCAAAACGCCCCTCCTCGGACGTCCGACCATAGATGAATCTATTTGAGAAGATATTAAAAACACGCGGTCTCACGGGTGAAGCCCGAGAGGCTTTTTTGTCGCCTGATTATGATAAAAAACATGATCCTTTCTTGTTGCCTGATATGGAGCAAGCGGTAGATCGGCTTGTGCAAGCCAGGAACAGCCAGGAACATGTTGCCATATATGGCGATTACGATATCGATGGACTATCGGCGACGACACTGCTGCTCGATGCGTTCACGAGCTTTGGTTTTGAGCAGGTGACGCCGTTTATCCCGAATCGTTTTACCGAAGGGTATGGACTGACGGTGGATGCGATCGAAAAACTAGCCGCGAGTGGCGCAAAGCTAATCGTGACAGTCGATACCGGGAGTTTGAGTCATAAGGAAATCGCACGGGCGAATGAACTGGGTGTTGATGTGATCGTGACGGACCACCATAATGTCGCCGATACACCGCCGCCGGCCGTGGCGACAGTGAATCCTAAGCGGTTATTACAGGAATTTCCTGAGCAATACGAGAAACTCTTACTCAAGAACTCCTCATTACATTCCCCAGATACGATGCCTTTGAGCCGAGATGATTTTGACATAACTTCTTTGGAATCTGCGGAACTCGCTACGCTCAAACAGTCCTCGATTCGCAAGGAAGCTACGTCAAAATCATCCGGTCTCAGTCAAGTATCTGAAGAATCCAATGACGAGTCCCCGCAACTTTATCCATTCCTTGATCTTGCAGCAGTTGGCGTTGCCTTTAAGCTCGTGCAAGCGCTGCAGACTCGCCTTGATGGGCTTCCCGAAGGTCACGAAAAATGGCTGCTTGACCTTGTAGCGCTTGGAACGGTGTGCGATATCGTGACGCTTGCCGATGAGAACAGGGCGAATGTGTATTGGGGGCTCAAGGTCATGGCTAAGACGCACCGGCCTGGGTTAAAAGCGCTGATGGCAGTTTCTGGTATCGATCCCGAAAAGCTCAATGCGCGTAGCCTCGGTTTTGGTCTTGGGCCGCGCATGAATGCCGCTGGGAGGCTGGAGACAGCACAGTATACGCTTGATCTACTGACAGCCAAAGATGGCAGTATGGCGCTTGAGAAGGCGCAGCTTTTGGATGACATGAACCGAGCGCGCCGGGCTGAGCAGGATAGGATATTCGAAGAAGCGGCTAAGCAGGCGAAGCAGTACGCGAGCGACCCAGTACTTGTCGTATCGGGCAAGGGATGGAGTCATGGCATTATTGGTATCGTGGCGGCGAAGCTGCTTGAGAAATACAAAAAGCCGACCTATGTGCTCGAGGAGCTTGGTGAGGAGTCGAAGGGGAGCGCACGCAGCTACGGTGATTTCAGTGCGGCCGATGCGATTCGGGCGGCTGACGATATCATCACCAAAGGAGGCGGGCATACAATGGCGGCAGGTGTTACCTTGCCGACCAAAAACATCCTGGTGTTTCGGGAGCGGGTGAACCAATTCTATAAAGATCAAAAACTTTTCAATCAAGAAAAACTTTTGCTTCCAAAATCAGACGTCACTACGGATTTTGGCGAAGTGACGGAGGAGCTGATTCAGCAAATAGCTACTCTCGAGCCATTCGGCAACGGTAACCCGCAGCCGGTTTTAAAGAGCGAAGGGGTGCTTGTCGTAAACCAACGTCGCATGGGTTCGGATGCGCAGCATGTGAAACTCACACTCCAAGATGCTCAGGGTCGGACCCTGAGCATGATGGCGTTTAGCGCGCCAGAGCACTTTTTTGTCGAACCAGGCGAGCAGGTGAATGTCTGGTATCAGCCAGACATCAACGAGTGGAACGGTCGTCGGACAGTTGAAGGTCGGTTGCTCCATCTCGAAGCCGTATAGCCGACTATTTTGAGAACAGTTTCGATAGCTTTATCGTCGATCCGAACTCGAGCGCGCCGAGCTTAAAGGCGCGCACTGCAATCCAGATACTGAGGAGCATGAAGATCGTCATGGCGATGAGAATTAGCCAAGGCTCAAATCCTTCCATGCTACCAACTGTGTTGCGTATGAGCGACACAACTGGCGAGGTGAGCGGGAAGTAGCTGAGAAATTGTACGAGCGGGCCATGAGGATCGGTGATAATCGGCATGAAGAAATAAAACGGAATAAACGCGCCGATAAAGAAGACACTCGAGAAATTGTTGGCCTCTTTACTACTTGGCGCGGCGGCGGCCGTGGCTGTCATGAAGCCGGCAAACATCAGGAAGCCAATAATCAGGTAGGCAGCACCAAAGAAGATGGCGAGGGGGTCGAAGGTGATTTTATCGAGACTGATACCAGCTGGCAATGCGAGAGCGCTACTGCCAATTTGTTGGAGGACGAGATAGCCAGCAAGTGCCAGCACAATGAAGAATGCAACCTGCGTGAGGGTTACTAGGCTAACCGCCAGCAGCTTGCCGACAATCAGGACACGCGGGTTGACGTAAGTGAGCACCATTTCCATCGAACGATTCTCTTTTTCTTCAGAAACGCTTGTCAGCATGTAGCTAATCGAGAAAGCGAAGATGACGTAGAAGAGTACAAGAAAGAGCCCCGGCGCGATGTAATCATTGAACCCGCCGGTTGCCCGGCCGTCTCTAAACATCGTAACGTCGCTTGAGGCGCCGTTTTGCGCCAGAGCAATGACCTCGGCGGAACCAAGCGGAATGAATAGGCTGGTCTTTAGCAGGTTGTCGGCGATGCTGGTGACGCTTGAGCTTTTGGTGAGGTCGTCGGTGCTCAGGTATACCTGGTATGTCTGGCTTTCAGAGAGGTTCTCTGGGTAAACGATTAGTGCGTCGAGTGCACCCTGGCGCACTTGCTCTCTGGATTCGGCTGGGTCCGTGTCTGCCGAGAACTGTAGGCCGGTTTGTGCGACAACCTCCGCGTTAATCAGCTCGCTGTTATCAATGACCGACACATTCTTTAGCTCACTGGCGATTTCTTCGATACGATCGGCGCTAGATTTGTTGCCTAGATAGCTAAGCCCAATAATTGCCCCAATAAGCGTTGGTATAGCAATCATAACAATCCAAAAGCTTGGCTGTTTGACGATGGTCAGGTACTCGTGGCGGATGACAGAACGTAATTTAGACATGAGCTACCTCCGAGCTTTTTTCATTGTAGATGGAGACGAAAACATCTTCGATTGACTGCGATTTGAACTCTTTCTTGACGCTGTTCACCGTACCGTAGGCTCGGGCTTTGCCGTCTTTTAGGATCAACACACGATCGGCAAGCCGCTCGACCTCTTCCATGAGGTGGGTGATGTAAATGACGGCTGTGCCTTGCTTCTGCAACTCGTCGACAGTATCAAGTAGGAGTTTGCGATTGACTGGGTCGAGGCCTTTGGTCGGCTCGTCGAGAATAAGCAACTTAGGGCTACCGATGATGGCGACGCCGAGCTGCACCTTCTGCTGCTGTCCGCCAGAGAGTTTTTTGAGTTTTACGCCAGCTTTGTCAGCTAGATCAACACGCTCTAGGTAGGCGAGTGCTTCTTGTTTGGCATCGTTTCTGCTCATGCCCTTTAGCTCCCCGAAATACGTCATCGTATCGAGCACTTTCGCTCTCGTGTAAAGGCCGCGCTCTTCGGGAAGGTACCCGACGATTGAAGCGTCTTCGGGAGTGAGCTTTTTGCCGTTTATATGTAACTCGCCGCTACTGGCTTCGTAAATACCAAGTAGGCTACGGATGGTACTGGTTTTGCCCGATCCGTTGGCGCCCAGGAAGGCGAATACTTCACCAGGGAACACTTCGAAATCGAGGTGCTCAACAATCTTTTTATCGCCGATTGTCAGGCTGTAATCTTTTACGCTTACGATAGGTT
>CBFGYC010000006.1:0-19840 GCA_965652985.1 uncultured bacterium
TCGAAGCCTTCGGGCAGGTTTTTAATAAACTCATGAGCGTGGGCTTTTTTAGCCGCTGTGAGGATTTGGGCGGGAGTGGCACTCTGCTTGCCGTAGGCTATGTTCTCGCTAAGACTACGATGGAAAAGCATCGGTTCCTGAGCCACATAAGCGATCGCTTCGTGCAGGCTTTTCTGGGCAACTCGGCTTATGTTTTGGCCATCGATGGTTATTCTGCCATGATCTATGTCGGAAAATCGTAACAAGATTCGAGTCAAGGTCGTTTTACCAGAGCCGCTATGTCCGACGACGCCGACGCGCTGACCGGCCGGAATCACAAGGCTGAAATTACGGAAGACCTGTTCACCTTTGCCGTTATCGTGCGTAAAGGAGACATCATCGAATACGACTTCGCCGTGGTTTGCGGCCAGTTTCTTTTTTGAATGGTCAACGAGGCCATACTCGGAATGGAGTATCTCGGTCATTTCGTGAGCGTCGCCAATGACTCGGTTGTACATGCGCATAATGTGGTTCATTTCCCATAACTGACGGTTGACATTCAGTGAATATATAAACATCAAATACACGATTCCAATCGAAACGAGACCGTACTGCGCACCGAGAGTCGCAAAGACAAGCGCGCCGACCGCACCCAGCGCTGTCATCGAACTGAATGCTGTAGTCGTACCGAGCACGCCCCATTTCAGGTGGTTGGAAGCACCGTGCCAGTTGGCGATTACTTTTCCAGCACTTCCAAGTTCCTCGTCCTCGCGCCCAAAAGCTTTGACGGTGTTTACGTTTGTCACCATATCTGCCAGGAAACCGCTGGATTTCGTGCTCGCCGCCGCTTCTTTGCGATTTCGACCAGCTAGAAAGCGTGATCCCAAAAAGACAATGATTCCAAATACCGCAGAGTAAGCCAGAAGAAACAGAGCGTACTGCCAAATACCTAAAAAGACCAGTGTCACGATCGAGCCCAAGACTGTCGTAATCATCGGGACGATGCTCCAGACGATCATGTCCCAGAACCGATCAAAGGCTCCCATTAGTTTCGTACTTTGGCTGACGAGCGATCCACCGAACCTATCGGTGTGAAACGAGATACTCTCACGCGATAACTTGTCAAAAACAGCAAGATATACCGACCTGGCGCCGTTGATTTGAAGTGTCCAGGCAAAATAAAGCGCTAGTCGCCACAAGATGACCTCGCCGCAAAATACCAAGCCGGCGTAGAGTGCGATAAGTTGCCAGCTGCCGCCAAGAGTGATATTGCCGTCTTGAAGCCTGTCGAGAAACTGCGACAGAACATACGGCGCAGCAATCGCATTTACGACAACTGCCAGTACGGGAAAGAACAGCGCTAGTGTTCTTTGGACCTTATAAGGGCGTGAGAAGTGCCAAAATAACGTGATAGTACGTTTTTGCATACATTCCTTTACTGGTTATGTTTAAGAGTAGTGTTTGTATCGCCTAGAGATTCGGCTCATCCGAACGTAGAAACGAATAGTGGATTCTAACAAAGAATCATAATGAACTAATTATGCCATCATGATACAGAAGAGACAATACTTTTCTTAAAAATTCATACGTTTTTAGCTAAGTGGTCGTATACTGTAGTGAGGATGAAAATATTCTACCAGGTACTAATCAACACGCTAATTGCGAACATTACGACAAGCTACCTCTGGTTTGCGTTGACGTTTTGGGCATATCTTGAGACCAAATCGGTGCTTGCAACGGGTTATATAGGCGGCTCGTATATGCTGCTGATCGCGCTCTGCAGCATTTGGTTCGGGACAATCGTTGACAAGCATAAGAAGCGCAACGTCATGCTGTTTGCTTCAGGCTTTACCATGGCCGCTTTTTTGCTTTCAGCTTTTATGTATATGCTGATGCCTGGAGAGACACTGTTGACACTGACGCAGCCGTGGTTTTGGATTTTCGCTGGAATCATACTTATCGGTGCGGTAGTTGAGAATATGCGGAATATTGCGCTTTCGACTGTCGTGACGCTTCTTGTCGACAAAGAAAGGCGCGCCAACGCCAACGGCTTGGTCGGAACGGTCCAAGGAATCGGGTTTATTATTACCAGCGTATTCAGCGGCCTTTCAATAGGGTTGCTCGGAATGGGCTGGACGCTGGTTATAGCCTGTATCTTAACGGCCCTATCGTTTCTACATATGCTGTTCATCCGAATCCCTGAAAAGGGTGTCGCACACGATCCTGAACTTGAAAACAAAAAAGTGGATATCAAGGGCAGTATCGTAGCAATCAAAGTAGTGCCAGGACTTTTCGGCCTGCTATTCTTTTCGATGTTTAATAACTTCATCGGCGGCTCGTATATGGCGCTGATGGATCCGTATGGCCTGACACTTTTTCCGGTTGAGATATGGGGTGTGATATTTGGCGTAGCTGGCACTGGCTTTATTGCCGGGGGTATCTTGATCGCGAAATTCGGTCTTGGAAGGAATCCGATCAAGACGCTGCTGTACGCAGTAATCGCCATGGGGATAATCGGTGCATTCTTTACGATCCGTGAATGGAGCTGGATATACATCCTCGGCATTTGGCTGTATATGACACTCATTCCTTTGGCGGAGGCTACAGAGCAGACAGTTATCCAGAGGGTTGTTCCGTTTAAGAGGCAGGGCCGTGTGTTCGGTTTTGCTCAGGCGCTTGAGTCCGCTGCTTCGCCGATTACCGCTTTCGTGGTTGCACCAATCGCCCAATTTTTTGTCATACCATTGATGAAATCTGATGAAGGCAAGGCAAGTTTCGGATGGCTGCTCGGTGAAGGCGAAGCGCGGGGAATCGCTTTGATTTTCTTAGTTTCGGGATTAATCATGGTAGCAGTAGCGATATTTGCATTTACCACCAAGACGTACCGGCAAATCTCAGCTTTTTACGCTAAATCGTAACCTAGTCGTCGCAGTTCAGACAGTAAGCAGGGTGACTGTCCGACGAGCTAGGGTGCGCTCGGCAGACACCGGTGATGCACCAATACGCACTACTCTGGACATCAAAATCCGCCGCCCAAGGCTCGTTTGGGAATTGACAGGCGCTTAGGGGGCCACCGACAGGGCAGAATCGGATACTGACCTGCACGGTTTCGTTCCCATCCGAGCCTATGAAATTATCGTAATCATACACACTTCCCGGCCAAGGAGCGTTTGGCCACTCTTCTGGAGCTTCTTCGTTGCCGGTGTAATCAAAAATCGCGACGGGAATATTCCGCTCGACATCTGCAGGGTAGGTGCCTTTATCGGCATAGTACAGGCCGACCGCCTTGGCGACCGCGCCGCTTTCTGAGATGGCGCGGTTGTAGTACGCGCGCCTTTGGACGCCGGTAAATGCGATGATCGTTATGGTCGCGAGGATGGCGATGACAACGATGACGATCAGAAGCTCAACGATAGTAAAACCAACCCTTTGCCCATCCTGGTTCATGTGGCTATTGTAGCACGACATGGGTGACAACAGAGGTGAAATGATGTATACTAGGGGCGATGCAAAAGATTCTTCTTTATTATAAGTTCACTCCTGTGAGTGACCCAGTTGCCGTGAAGCTATGGCAAAAGAGCTTGTCCGATTCGCTGAATCTACGCGGACGGATCTTGGTAAGCAAGCATGGGATAAACGGTACGGTCGGTGGTGAGATGGACGATCTTAAGACGTATATAAAAACGACGAAAGAATATCCTGGTTTCAAAGATATCGTTTTCAAGTGGAGTGATGGATCGAGAGAAGACTTCCCTCGCATGAGCGTCAAGACTCGTCGTGAGCTGGTTGGTTTTCAAAACTCCGAGGACGAGTTCGCTGTCGACACGAACGGCGTGATTGGCGGTGGTCAGCACTTAAAACCGAAGCAGGTCCATGAGCTCGTTGAAAAGTACGGTGATGAGGTGGTATTTTTTGACGGAAGGAACGCCCATGAGGCAAGTATTGGCAAGTTCAAAAATGCTATCGTACCGAATACAAATACCAGCCGAGATTTTATCGCCGAGCTTGAAAGTGACAAATATGATGATATCAAAGACAAGAAAGTCGTCACCTACTGCACGGGTGGCATTCGCTGCGAAGTCATCTCCGCGATGATGAAAAAGCGTGGCTTCAAGGATGTTTATCAAATCGATGGCGGTATCGTGAAGTACGGCGAAAGTTACGGCGATGACGGCCTATGGGAAGGCTCGCTCAGGGTCTTCGATAATCGTATGACGGTGGACTTTAGCGACGATGTAAAAACAATTGGCGAATGCACACATTGCCATGGCAAGACCAGCAACTTTGAAAACTGCGCACATATGGAATGTAACGATTTGGTGCTGATTTGCGAGGATTGCAAGCAAAACCCTGACTTACTTTTTCATACGGGAGAATGCAGGCAAAAACACGAAGCGAAAACAAGCGTGGCGGTAAAAGCGTAAAATTCCCTAGCTTTTGCTTAGTAGCTATACATCACCGTTTTCGGTAATCTTCTCATCTTCATACTGTGCTATTTTGCGACGGTAGAATTCGAGTTGAATGGCCGATAGTACGCCGAGTGCACGGTTATAGTGAAAGTATTTTTTCGGGTAGAGCTGATGAATCATACGCGAAATAGCGTAGTTTAAGTCGCCGTCTTGCTTTTCGACAGGGCGGGACTGTAGGTATGTGACAAGTTCTTTGATCTTTTCGTCGATCGCTGGTCGATCGTCTGGTGCGATATATGGCATAGCGCCATTGTAGCATAAGGAGTATTGAGCGGTTGAAGTGGCGGCGATTTATTGCTTCAATATAACTATATGGGTGACAGAATGCACGCGCGTGAAATTGTAGGGCACGAGGGCCGGATTGATGGGCTGGCTACCGAAGTCGGTCGATTAACCTATGATCGGGTATCGGATTTCCTCGGTGCATTTGCAATGGAGCTGATACGCCAATCTGAAGGCGACCAGCTACGTGGAAGGAACAAGCTCGCCAGCAGTTTAGATCTCGCGGCCGAAGATGTCTTAAACGCGAAATCTCACATCGACGCTGCGTGGGCCATTTCGAAGCCGCATCTAAAACATGAAGAACTGGAGACAGCGAGTCTTAGCGACCGCTTGAGAGCAGAGGAAGTCGTATCCTACCAGCCGGTTACGTTGCGAGGCGGAGAAGAATCAACTTTTTATGCCGACATAAAGAAGGCGTATGGTAGTCCGGAGTTGCTCGCGGCTATGGCCGGAGTCGTCTTGGGTAATCTTGATCCACGTACGACTTGTATCGCGGCTTCGGGCTACGGTGGCGTGCCACTAGGGACGGTGGTGTCACAGCAATCTCGTTTGCCGCTTGTCTTGGTGCGTGACGAAGAGAAAGCGCATGGACGCGGCGGACTCGTCGATGGCTACGTGCCGAGCGGTAGTGACCGGGTCTCGATCGTGGATGACGTGTTCACGAGTGGTAGTAGTCTACGCCGAACAGAAGCAAACCTTGCCGGGACCGAGGCGGAGATTTTAGGATGTCATGTCGTAGTAGCGCGCAGCGATACCTCGAAGTTTAAACTGCCGGTGTCGTATCTTTTGAGCATTGATGACCTCACGCACCGGAGTAGGTAGAGACGCGTAAAGCTTAGTTTGAAATTGAGATTCTAGCTCTTTGGAGCTTCGCCAACGCTATTGGTATTGAAGTCGACGAATGGGACGTAATATTCCCAATTTGCCTTTTCTTCAGCAGTGAGTTTGGCGGCCTTGTCGAACCATTCCTGGACACTGGCTTTGCTGATAGTAACGGCTTGTCCTTCGTTTAGTTCCGGCGAGCCTGCCACATTGGTCAAGTTGTTTTCGGCGAAAAGAACGCCAGCCGCACCGATTTGCGCGTCTGTTTCTATGCCATAGGTCTGCACGGCTTTTCGTGCCATCTTGCTGTACGAATCCCCCGGCTGAGCAATGTAATTGTAACTCTCTGCTTTATTTTCTGTTGCCTCACTCGACTGCTCTTCGCTTGCCTGGGCGACTAAATCATGAGCGCTGACAGGGCTCTCTGAGATAGCGTTGATAGCAAACGCAACCGTTAAAATGATCGCACCCATGGACATACCGATTAAAAACTTTTTCATGAAACCCTCCTGAATTACTGCTTAGTGGTACTGGTATACCTTATATCATAAGCGTTGTCGTTTGGCAAATCATCATGGCGCTCCAATTTGTTATAATGGTCGTATGACACGTAAAGGATGGTTTATCGGTATCGTGGGCGTGCTTGCCTTACTAGTGGTTGGTGTAGGGGCTGTTTGGTTTATTTGGGCGCCGCCGATTACAAAGGAACAGTCTGAGCAGCAAGGCAATGGAGGCGTCACGCTAAGTGCAAGTACCGTTCTGGATGGCCTGAGTAATCCATGGGATGTAGCATTCATGCCTGATGGTACACTGCTTTTTAGTGAACGGGGAGGAGAGATAAACAAGCTGGCTGAAGGACAGAAAGTGCTCGTTCAAAGAGTCGATGATATTCAGGCGCAGGGTGAAGGTGGTCTCACAGGTATGGCGCTCGACACGGACTTTGAAAATAACAGGTATATTTACACCTGCTATAACTCAACTGCTGGTGACGTGCGTGTGGTTCGTTGGACGTTGAATAGCGGCGTGACCGAACTGGAAGACAAGACTGTCATCGTGGAAGGTATTCCTTCGAACACAAGTGGACGGCACTCTGGTTGCCGAGTAAAGTCGGCTCGTGACGGCAGTCTTTGGATTGGCACGGGTGATGCCGCCCAGGGCTCTAATCCTCAAGACCTACAAAGCCTTGGTGGGAAGATCTTACACGTGACACGCGACGGCGACGGAATCGCCGGAAATATCGAAGATGGTGATACGAGGATATTTAGTTATGGACATCGTAACGTTCAGGGTATCGCGCTCTTTGATGATCCGGTTGACGGCGTGTATGGATATAGTATCGAACATGGCCCCGATAGGGACGACGAGGTTAATGTCATAAAAAGCGGAAACTTTGGTTGGGATCCACTGCCACCGTATGATGAAAGCGTTCCCATGACAGACAAAGAAAAATTCCCTGAGGCCGTTTTGTCGATTTGGAATTCTGGCAGCCCGACGATCGCACCCTCTGGTGGCGGGATTATCAAGGGCGGGGAGTGGGGACAATATGAGGGCGCGCTTGCCATGGCGGCATTAAAGGGTCAGCATCTCAGAGTCCTTCGGTTTGATTCCTCGAATAGTTACGAACTCATAAGCGAAGAGTCATTTTTTGAGCGCGATTTTGGACGTATCCGGAGCGCCACGATGGGGCCCGATGGCCTGTATCTGACGACCGATAATTCATCAGGCGACAAAATCATCAAAGTGACTCCGCAGTGACGCGTTCTGTATTATACTGATAGTATCGAGTTATGTCTTGAAGAAGGAGAAGGGGAGTGGTAGGCAAAAAAGTATTTTTCATGGCTTTAGGAATATTCGCGACGGCTGTCGCGGTGCTTGGCGTGTGGTTACCGGGTATCCCAACGACGTTTCCGCTGATTGTGGCGCTGTGGGCGCTTAGTAAGTCAAGCGAAAGGCTGCATGCATGGGCGACAGGCCTGCCGGTTTTGAAACAGGCGCTCAAGGAAGCGGAACGATTCGAACGCGAACGTAGTATTGATTGGCGTATAAAATTAATCGCGATTGGCAGCGCCTGGGTATCGACCATAGCGGTAGCCTTGCTCACACGAAATACTATGATTAGCGCCTTCGTCGTTTTCTCGGCGTTGTCGTGCACGGCATTCATGATCTATATCCCAACCCGACGCTCTTCCACTGCTAGTGTTGAAGCAGACGACAAGTAAGCATATACTGAAGACAAAATTACGGGAGGATTGAAGAAATGGTAGAAATCAATTGGCTCGCGGTACTACTCGCTACGATAGCAAGTATGATTGTCGGTTCATTGTGGTACGCTCCTCCGCTGCTTGGTACGGTCTGGATGAAACTTGCCAAACTCGACCCCAAGAACATGGAGAAGGCTGGCTGGACGCCAATTCTTATATCGATCGCGACAAGTGTCGTGATGGCTTTCGTGTTGGCTCATTTCACGTTCCTAGCGTACAAATTTTATGAAGCGGACTATAGCTTCCTATCGGCCGCTCTCATTACCGCGTTCTGGGCTTGGCTTGGCTTTAATGGGCTGAGGTTTTTCACGCATGATTCATTCGAAGGCCGACCGTACGCCTTGACTGCGCTCAACGCCGCGCACGAGCTCGTCACGCTACTCGCCATGGCGCTTGTCATCGGACTTATGGGAGTGTAAATACTCCCCTTTCCTTTCAGAGATGATGTAATTATAACGACGAAGATACTTGAGCGTTATTGACGCGCAATGTAGTGTCATGCTAATATTCAACCATATGGTTGAATATACTTTTCAGCTCGATTCGGTGTTTTTCTCACTCGCAGATCCAACGAGACGGGATATTATCGCACGTGTCGCGCACCGGGAATATTCTGTCGGTGAGCTTGTCGCCCACTACCATGTCAGCTTCCAGGCAATTTCCAAGCAGTTGAAAGTTCTGGAAGACGCGTGCTTGATCCGTAAACGAAAGGAGGGTAGAAAACAAATGGTATCGCTCGCGCCGGGAGCGTTAAAGAGTGCCGACGAGTATTTGGAGCAGTATCGCCAGATGTGGCAGGGGCGCTACGACAAATTGGAAGCATTATTAAACGAGAAGGAGTAATATGGCAGATGTCAAAGTAACGAAAGATCTCGAAAACAAAACACTTATTATAGAGTGGGAGGCTCAGGCACCGAAAGAGAAGGTTTGGCGAGCCTATGCTGAAAAAGAGATGTTTGAAAAATGGTGGGGCCCTGAAGGCTGGGAGACGACCACGAAAGAATTCGATTTTCGCCCTGGCGGACGCGTGCATTACGGCATGAAATGTGTCGACGAAAACCAGGGTGAGTGGTACGGTCAAGAATCATGGGGGATGGTCGTACTCGAAGAGATAGATGCACCCAATCGATTTGTTGGTAAGGACTACTTTTCAGATGCTGAAGGCAATCAAAATACCGAGTTGCCAACCCTTACGATGGCAGTTGAGCTGATCGAAGAAAACGGCGTCACTCGTATCGTCAGCCGGAGTATCGCTGAGACTGCCGAGCAGCTTGAAGAACTCATCAAGATGGGTATGGTCGAAGGCTTCTCGAGCCAGCTTACTAAGTTTGATGCACTGATGGCTGAATAGGTTATATTTACGTATGAGTGATATGACTGTCGATGCCTATCTTAATCAGTTTGACGGAGAAGCAAGAAAGCGACTACTCGCCTTGCGTGAACTTGTGCGCGCCGAAGCGCCTGATGCCAAGGAAAGTTATTCGTATGGTCTTGTTGGATACAAACTGAATAAAAAACCGCTTGTTTATTTTGGAGGCTTTAAAAACCATATTGGTTTTTATGCCACGCCGAATGGCCATGAAGCTTTCGCCGAAGATTTTTCAAAGTACAAACAGGGCAAGGGCTCGGTGCAGTTCCCTCTCGACCAGCCGCTGCCTACTGATCTCATTAAACGAGTCATTGCTTACCGCAGGGCTCACATAGAAGGAGAATGATATGTCGCAAAAAATAGTTCCAAATTTATGGTTTGATGGTAATGCGAAAGAAGCTGCTGAGTTTTACTGCTCGGTATTCCCAGATGGAAAAATTATCAGTACTGAATATTACCCAGAAAGTGCCGAAGAGGGCCTGGCTGATTTTCAGCTCGACATGGCTGGCAAGGTTTTGATGGTTACGTTTGAGGTTCTTGGTATGCGCTTCGTAGCGATTAATGCCGGGCCGGAATTCACGTTCAGCGAAGCGGTTTCTTTCCAAGTAGACTGCAAAGATCAGGCCGAGATCGACTATTACTGGGAGAAATTATCTTCGGTTCCAGAGTCCGAACAATGCGGCTGGTGCAAAGACAAGTACGGCTTGAGCTGGCAAATCGTGCCGGAAAATATGGGCGAGCTGATGGCGAAACCGGATGCTTTCAAAACGTTGATGAATCAGCATAAGATTGTAATTGCGGAATACGCAAAAGTGTGACGGATATCATTGTATATTAGCGAATCGCTTTGTATGATTGAGACATAAGCAAAATGAAAGGGTGATATGGCAAAAGCAAAGAATTCAGAGCGAAAAGCGGTAGACAGCGTGTTTATACTTCTAGGTATAGCAATGACCGTGACTTTGGCGGCAGTTGCGGTTTTGGCTTGGTATGGGTATACCTTCGCGAGCGGTATGGTAACGGATCAGCTTTCGGCGCAAAAAATTTATTTTCCAGAGCGTGGCAGTGCCGCTTTCGAAGCGCTGAGCAGTGAAGACCAGGCAGAAGTCGGACGTTTCGCCGGCCAGCAATTGACAGATGGCGAGCAGGCAAAAGTATACGCGAATAATTATATAGGCGCACACCTTGAGAAAATCGGCGGCGGCAAGACGTATGCGGAAATCAGCGAAGAGGCCAAGGCAAATCCGGACGATGCGAAGTTGCAGCAACAAAAAGCCTCGCTGTTTCAGGGTGAGACGCTACGCGGTATGCTACTGGGCACCGGGTATGCGTTTTGGACGTTCGCGATGATAGCGAAGTACGCTGCGATGGCTGCTCTTGCCGGTGCGGTCATTATGATCGTCCTGGTATTTCTAGGTATGGGTCACCTCGCTAAAATCAAATAGCTTTCGCTACTGGTCGTTAGTTGCTACACTAGCAGATATGAAAGCATATATAGCAAGACTCATTATCGGTGCAGCGATTTTCTCCGTTGGCGCGGCGCTGCTTATAGACGCACTAAATATCATAGACACGGTTTCGATTCTCGGAGAATGGTGGCCGCTTCTTATCGTGTTAACCGGTATCGTGATCTTTATTAACGACAGCAAGAATTTTTTATGGGCATCCATTGTGATTATTTTTGGTGTCCTTACTCAGCTGCAAAGACTCGATTATACTGATATCAACCCATGGCAAATGGTCTGGCCGCTCATATTAATCGTTGTCGGCGTGTCGATTGCCTTCAAGCGTCCAGCTATGCTACACAAGGAATCAAAAACGAACGATGACGATATCGTGGCGATCCTAGGTGGTTCCGACCAGAGGAATTCCTCAGAAGATTTCAAAGCGGCACGCGCGACGGCCATCATGGGCGGCGCGAAGATAGACCTACGCAAAGCGACGATTAAAAAGACCGCGACCGTAGAAATATTTACGTTCATGGGCGGCATCGAGCTTGTCGTGCCACGCGGTGTTATCGTTAAGAACAAAACAAGCGCCATCTTGGGTGGTGTCGAGAACAAGACCGATCAAGAAGTTGCCAAGGACTCGCCGGTACTAACGATCATCGGTACTGTCGTCATGGGCGGCGTTGAGGTAAAGAACTAGACTTTTTGCATGCGATACGTCATCTTGCTTCGTGGTGTCAACGTAGGCGGAAGTCGCCGTGTACCAAAAGCGGCATTTAAGGAAGTGCTCGAAAGCTTAGGTTTTCGGGACGTGATAGTGTACATCAATTCTGGCAATGCCGTTTTCTCGAGTGACACCGAACCGCACGTAAGTGATATCCAGGACAAGCTTGAGGACCGTTTTGGCTTCGTCGTTCCTACCTTGTTGATTCCTGGTGAAAAAATCCAAAAAATCGCAGCGGCTATACCGGTAGAGTGGACGAATGACGCACCGAAGCCAGACAAATCTGGCCAGAAGTCGGACGTTGTGTATCTTTTCAATGAAGTAAATACTCCTGATGTCATAGAGAAACTAGGGTACAAACCGGATGTCGAAACGATGTTATACATTGACGGCGCGGTACTGACAAATATCTCGCGGGCAAATCAAATGAAAGGTAGCCTGCAAAGAATCGTCTCTTCAAACCTGTATAAACAAGTGACGATACGTAACATATCGACCGCAAAAAAACTTGCGGAACTTGTGAAGGACTGAGAATCGGTATATAATTTGCCTCACTATGATCCTATAAGCGGATCCGCTATGTGTGTACGTACGGACGAGCCGAGACCTCTCACACTCCAAATAATCAGATTACAAGGAGTGACATGAAAGCAGAAATAGAAGTTAAGTTTCTTGACGTGGATTTTGACGATGTCCGCAAAAAGTTAAAAGGGATCGGTGCGGTGTGCGAGCAACCGATGCGGTTAATGCGTCGGGTAGCTATTGAGAACGACTTCATGCGGACAGATAAGGATTCTTTTTTGCGTGTCCGTGATGAAGGTAGCCGCGTAACGATGACCTACAAGCAGTTCGACGATTTATCCGTGAGCGGTGCCAAAGAAATCGAAGTCGAAGTGAGTGATTTCGAGGCGACGATCGCCATACTCGAACAAGCTGGCTTGCCCTCCCATACGATCCAGGAAACAAAGCGTGAGAATTGGCGGCTTGGGGACGTGGAAATCATGCTCGATGAGTGGCCGTGGCTCAAACCGTATATCGAGATAGAAGGTAAGTCTGAGAGCAGGCTGCGTGCAGTAGCGAAAAATCTCGGCTTTGACTGGAACGAAGCTGTTTTCGGTGACGTCATGGCGGCGTATCGAGCCGAGTATCCGCACCTGACACTCAAGGATACGGTCGCGAGGGTGCCTGTCGTGAAGTTTGGCGCGCCTATACCGGATTTGCTTAAAAGCTCGAAGTAGCCCTGGTTCTCGTCGTACAGGATAGCTATGCTATACTTACCTTAAGCGATTCATATAGCATATAGCATTTATTCGGAAGAGAGATATGCGGACTTCAAGGAGAAAGCTCACATCCGGCTTTACCATAGTTGAACTGTTGATCGTCATCGTCGTAATTGCGATTTTGGCGGCGATTTCGGTAGTAGCCTACACCGGGGTGCAGGCTCGGGCACGCGATTCCCAAAGGATGCAAGATATCAAGACCATCACCAAAGCACTTGAGATGTACTATGTGGATAACGGAGGATACCCGGGTGGATTATGTTCTCCTTCCGAAAGCTGTGCGATTAATACTGGCTGGAGCAATACGAATGACGGCAGCTGGGAGAACCTTGAGGACGCCTTAGTCCCAGAGTATATCTCAGAGCTGCCTTCCGACCCAAATCCCACGACTGGCAGCAGCCCAATAAGCGGGAATACTTACGGTTATGCCTATTTTGCCACCAGGAGCAATTCAAATTATTGCGGGTCCAGTAACTATCAAGCCTATATTCTTGTCTACACTTTGGAGTCGAGTCCACAGCAAAATACCTTAAATGGTGCGTGCACCGATAATCCTGTCGGTCCGTATAGTAATAAGAGTAATTATCGGGTGGCAATCGGTGGTTCTTAGGCAGCTATGAAGTATTCTAAGCGTGCAAATGACGCAGGATTTACTATCGTTGAACTGCTTATCGTTATCGTGGTTATCGCTATCTTGGCTGCAATTTCGGTCGTCGCCTATACCGGTGTCCAGGCACGAGCAAGAGATTCACGCAGGGCAAACGACGCAACTTCGATCTTGAAGGCTCTTGAGGCCCACAGGGCAGTGCATGGTAGTTATCCCGTCGCGACGCCAGAAGTCCCGGGCAACTACGAAGATAGTACGGATGCCGACGGAACATTCATGGAATTTTTAACACCGGAGTTCTTCGGTGAAACCCCAGTCGACCCTATCAACGATTCCACTCATTATTATCGCTACTACGTTTATCCGCCAAGCTGGCTTGCTACTCAGGGCTGTCCGTCGGACCGCGGCTCCCTGATGGTGTTCCAGGCGTATGGATTTGAAGGCACAGGTGGTAAGCCTGAAAACGACGCTACTCTGAGCTGTGGCACGAGGTCTTGGTCGGGAAATACAACCCGGTTCTTCAGATATTCGTTTGAAAATGGCTAACAGCTACCACGATTCGTAGTCGTCTCGGTTGAGGCGGTGCTTGTCATCATATTTTCTAACGACCCTAAAAAGAGCCCTGGGCTGGTCCGAACTCTGTAGACTGTAGATAGTCGAAGTGGATTTTGTTGCTGCTGGCCGCAAGGATGAAATTTTGTTCTTCGCCCTCGGCGTAGTCGGGGTCGGACTGAAATACGGCCGTATGAGGGAAGACTTCAGAGAACGAGGCGACGACTTCGTGCGCCAAGCTGGATTGCTGCTGTTTGTATTCTGATATGAAGTTGATTGCGACGATTCCGTCGTCGGCTAAGTGGCGACAGTACTCCTCGACCGTGCTGGGCTGTAGCAAGGAGGGCGGCACGGTATGGCCAAAAAACGCGTCGATGATAATGATATCGTATCGTTCATTAGTCCCTTCTAAAAAGCCGACAGCGTCGTCGACGTGCACGCGGAGCCTCGGGGAGTGTGGCAAACCGAAGAACCTATACGCCAGGTCGATCAGAAGGCCGTCGATTTCGACCACATCGATGGTGAGTTTAGGAAACAGCTGGAATGCTGCGGTCGGAAGCGTGCAGGTGCCACCGCCAATGACCAGGATTTTACGCACCTCATGGCTCATAATCATTTCTAAAAAGCGTTGGTTGTAGTCGAAAAGTAGCTCGGGGTCATCGTCGAGCGCGACGCCGGACTGCAAGGAGTTGTCCGCGCCGTACAGTAGCCGAGCCGACCGGCCGTTGTGGATAGCATCGACAACACGGTACGTGCCGTATTTGCTGCTTTCTATGTGGAGGACTGATCGGTGCGGTTTCATCAGGGTTCAGCGTGTGTTCAGCTGCATCGCTTCGAGAGTGAGCGTCTTTAGCGCACTTTCATCGATGGCATCGCCCTCGCGAAACTCGATAGCACGAACATCGGCACTTTTCATACGAGCATTAAAAAGATGTTGCTGCTCTTTCATGTGAGCGCCCTTCATGAATAATAGCTTCACATTGTCTTTCCATATTTCGGCAAAACAAAGTAAGCCGTTGTGTGACCAGCAGGGTAGCCCAAGTGGCCGGGAGGGCATCTTCCATTTTATTTCTTCGGTTACCTCTGGGCTGCTTGCAAGAATAGCGGCACGTATTTGAGATAAGATGTCGCCTTTCCAACCACCATGAGACTCGATGATAGTATCTATTTGCTCTGAAGCGGATTTGTCCATGCATCTATTATACAAAGAGCGCCCATAGTCGCAAAAAGGTATATAATCGCTAGTATGAACGTAAAGTCACGCCTTAAGAATCCGCTTGCCAAGTTGGGCGCGTTGATTCTGATTATTGGCGCGGGACCGCTTTTCGTTTTTATACTACTTGATTTGCTTGGCTTCCCTGTAACTAATAATCCAATCGGACTTGGCTTACTTTTTGTCTTTACTGCGCCGCTCGGGGCCTTGCTGCTTGTAGGGGGCCTTGTAGCTGGCAGCCCTAGGGATGAGCCGCAGCAGGTGGCATCACGTTACCGTATTGATCCGACATTGATTGCCAAGGTAACGGAGATACAAAGGACAAAGCTCACCGCCGAAGACGAGCTCTACATAGACGGTAGTAGTATAGGCGCGGCGTGGGGCGTGTTTTACTTTGTCTTTCTTGGCGTCCCCGGCACCTTTTTCCGGCACTTACCGGCAAATTTTATCTATACCAATACTATAAAACGCGGACGACGGCAGGCATGGGAGGCGAAAAGTTGGGGGAGTTTTGATGAGTTCAAAAAACTTAATGACCAAGCAGATAAATCGGCGTTCGTAATTCTTGCTATCGGCATCCCTATAGTGGCTTTTCTTATGTTTATGTAGCCGCTGGGTAGGATTTTGTTTATTTTCTGGCGCTGACGTACAATAAAGCTAATCCTTAAGAGAATCAATAATCGTATGAAGCAGCTTGCGAAGCGCAGTACACATTCCGGTTTCACTATCGTTGAACTTCTGATTGTCATCGTGGTGATCGCTATTCTTGCTGCCATTTCTATCGTTGCTTATACAGGTATCCAAAATCGAGCTAGGGCAAGCGAAGCAAGCTCTGCCCTCACGCAGGCAAAGACGAAGCTTGAGCTATATAAAGTAGATAACGGCACATATCCAACCACTGGCAATCTTGCGAGCGCCGACCTTTCAGACAGTGATGGCACCTACCAATACACGAGTGATGGCACCAGTTTCTGTATCACAGCTACGGCAGGCAATGTGTCGTATAAGGCCTCAAATACTGAAAGCCCAGCTGAGGGCGGTTGTGCCGGGCATGGTCAAGGCGGGGTGGCGGCGATTACGAACCTGTCAATCAACCCGCGAGGCATGAACGTCAGCGGATCGATATCCCCGCATGACCAAGCCTTGCACCCTATTACTAAAGGCGTAACAGTCCCGGCAACCCCGGACGGTATTACGACCGCGGTTGAGGGCAGGCGCAATGGCGGTGCCGACTGGCTCTTCTCTGTCTACAACCTCGATGGGCTAGGGATTACCAGCGGAAAAACCAGGACGGTCAGTTTGTGGGCAAGGGTTAATGCAAGTGGGTACACTATCTCAGGAAACGGGTTTAATACACAGAGCATTCCTTCGGATACATGGGTTCGCCTGCAGTCGCCTGTCCTGCCCGGTAATCGATGGGCAGATATTCGATTTACAAAAAGCGGCGAGTCGGCACCTCCTGAAGACAGGGCGTGGATAACCGGCATAATGGTGGTGGAAGGCAGTCAGCACTATTCTTTCGCTGACGGTAGCTCAACGGACTGGATATGGAACGGCACGGTGAACAATTCCTCCTCTACCGGCCCAGCGCTATAAAGTAGCAGGTGGATTTTACCTCGGCGTAGCTACTGCGAAAGTATTAAAGGTCTTCCTCAGGATTGTCGTCCGGCTTTTTGCCCCAGCGCCATTTTGGCTTCGGGCCAGTTTGGTATGTATAGATAAGTAGGGTGCCGATAGCTGCGCCGAGTATGGCAAAGAAGCGCAGCAGTTCGCTAAGTGTCGGCTCGGCGGGTTTAGCGGGCAGGGAGGTGGCTGCGGTAAGGATGATCACGAGCTCTAAGCCAATAAATAGCCAGCTTTGCCAAGTCACCGGAGTCCATCCATAGCCATAGCGCCGGCGTTTCATCTGGTATTTCTTTTCAGAATCTTTCATGGTTTTAGTATACGATGAAACGCGACCAAGGATAAGACTGCTGATGCTGTGATGTGATAATCCAGTGGAGTTTATAATGGATATATGCCTCGTAAAGCCCGCAAGACACACACCGCTGCCGAATTTGATCTAGACCCGCTTTCCGGTGATATGGATATGTTCCGTTGGTTTTTGCTGTGTTATTTGTTTGGTAAGCCGATACGGTCGGAATCAGCCGTAGAGACGTGGCGACTGTTCGTCGACAAGAAGCTCGATACACCGTGGGCGATTGCCAGCGCATCGGAGCGTGAGCTGGTGCGAGTGCTCCACGCTGGCGGCTATACGCGCTACCAACACGTGACGGCACGCGGGCTGCAGGCCTGTATGGACCGGCTTATCCGTGAGTACGAAGGGTCGCTTTTGTATATGCTCGATAGCAGCCTTGACGAAAAAGAATTTTCTAGGCGTCTGCAAAAACTATACGGGGTCGGGCCGAAGGTCGCGGAAATATTCATGCGCGAAACCGAAGAGTATTTTGCCCGACAGATGGAATAACGGCAGGCAGCCCAGCACGCTAGCTAGCGTTTTCGAAGTCGTAGAGTTCCTAACGCGATGAGCCCACAAATAGCACCAAAAATCGCTTCGAATACAATCATTGAAATCAGGCCTGGTATCGGTATTGGTTCGGCGTCGCCATAATTAGCTGCGTTGAGTGCGATGTTGAGGGCGATCGCAAGGATACTATAAGCTACTCCGGCGAGAGCTAAAGTTTTGATGGGGTCTTTGACGCGGTATATGATGGCGGCGGTGATCCACACGACCGCAATCAGCATGGTGCTCACGACCGGTCCGGTCGGCTTCGTGATTAGACCGCTATCGTATACGCCAAGTATGCTGATAGCCGGCCGGATGAGCGCGAATGCGCCAAGCAAGAGAACAAGTTGCCAGGGTTGGTTGCGAAATATAGTCATATTGTCACTATAGCATAAGCAGGTTTTCGCGTTCGTAGTCTGTTCCTTCTTTATTTTGACCATTGGTGAGACAATAAGCATATACTGCCGCCAAGCGGCGTAGAAGAATAGGAGGGCCTTACAGTGACAGCACGAAAACTTATACGGGCATATGATGAGGTGGGAAATATCCGAACGTTTGTCTTCGATTCCGGCGGCGCATCGTGGCAAGCGGGACAATATCAGACTTGGGAGCTGCCACAAGTACAAGGCGACAATAAGCGATTTTTTACGATTGCCGCGGCACCAAGCGAAGGTGAGTTTCATATCTCGACACGCGTCAGCGATAGCGCGTTCAAGCAAGCGCTGAACGCAATGCAACCTGGTGACGAAATTGAGGCGCACGATATCGAAGGCGACTTCACATGGGAAGGCGATGACTCGGTGGTGCTGGTGGCGGGCGGTATCGGCGTGACGCCGTATCGTAGCATGCTACTAGAGCGGGCAGCTACAGGAAAGCAGCTGAGCGCGCATCTGCTTTATTTTGGTCGCGATGAGAATTTTGCGTTTCGCGGTGAATTCGATCAGCTTGCCCTGGCGCACCCTGAGCTGAAGATCGACTATATCGTCGGTGAACCAGTTTCGGCAGACGCGATTTTGACGCATACGCCACAGGCCAGTACTCAGGCAACCTATTTGTCTGGTCCCGAGCCGATGGTGGATAGTGTTGGCGACGATCTAATGAAGCGTGGCGTGACGCTAAAGCAAGACTGGTTCCCGGGCTACGACGAAAAAACGTACTAAAGATCATTGGGATAAAAATAACACCCGGGGCTTCCGGGTGTTATTTTGCTAGAATACCTGGGCGATTATCCAGACGGCGATGGCTGTTTCTACAAGAAACAGGCCAAGTCCGACGGGTGAACCCCAGCTGAACCAGCTACCCCAAGCTTTCCATGGAAGAGCCGGGAAGTTTTCGCGGTACTCTTGCCACTCCTTGTATTGCTCGGCTCTTTCTTCTGGTGTCTTTTTCGACATCGTGAGAACTCCTATTATCTTAATAAAAGTCCCTGAGATGTAGTGCGCAGTGCCGGTACCGAGTGACTCCCTCAGGGTAGGCTCGATGTGAAGTGCGGACTTATGTGCTGACACCAGTATACACGTATAAAACGAGAGCAAGGGTATTGTATTTTATATATAATTATGTTATAATAGTGCTAGTAATGGAAATTTTATCCAAACCTACATCTTCTCTTGAAGAGATTGCTGCTCTGGTGACTTCGGTCGAAGAGCTCGTTGACGGTGACGTACCTTTGCAGGAGCGGGAAGACGTCATGGATTTGCTGTGGGTACTTGAGAATAGAGTTGCTAGTACGGCCTCGCAGCTGATGACGGGGTTTCGTAGCGAGAAAGAAAAACATGCTTTTGCCGACACTCTGTCTCAACTTAGGCGACTGACTGAAGCGATTACTCTCGACATAGCTTACAGGACATACGATGAAGTGGGTGATTCCGGTAAGGTGATGAGGGCTACCCTCGCGTTTCTGGAGGAGGTGCTCGCAGATACGGTCGAAGCCGATTACGAAAAGCGTCTGGACGACTCGATGTTTGAACGGCTGAAACAGTGGTTTGCTCATCGCGGTAATATGAGTAAGGCCGCATCGGTCGGCCTATCGGGTGCCGCGACGCTTGTGACTGCCGCGACGACGGCATATATCTGGAAATCTGGCGGTGATGTGCCAATGTCGGATTTTGATACGCTAAGACGGGGTGGGATGTTCGGTGTCGCGGCAGCACTAGGAGCCATAGCGGTGGGTGCACTTAAGAAGAATGGACCTCGGACAGTCGGTCGGGTAGTCGGCGGCAAGGTGCACGCTTCGTATGAAGCGTATGTTCTCGAGCAGCATTCACTAAGAGACGGCAATGGAGCGCACCTTCCAGCCGAGGATCTAATGGAGAAGTATGCTGAGCG
>CBFGYC010000007.1:0-18923 GCA_965652985.1 uncultured bacterium
AAAATGGCCTCAGGAGAACCCTTGACGGCGAGCTCGTACTCTTTGCCGTGATGCCAAAGGTTTCCGCTCATCGCGACCGAGCTATCGAATGGGTATACCGTCATTGGCACGCTCTTGTTCTCAGGAACATGTTGGTCGGCTACATAATTCCCAAACGCGACGTCGAGCGGATCGTAGGTTTTTTCCTTCCTGCGATTGATAGCCAGCGCTAGGATGTGTGTCATTCTTCCCGAACCCCACCTAGGCTCCCAGTCGTCTTGGACTTTCAGGATATTTTGAGTCAGCGTACCCGTTTTATCGGTAGCGATCGTCGTGATAGCACCAATCGTTTCGATAGCCGACATGCCGCGCACGAGAGCTTTCTTCGTGGCCATTCGGCGCATGGCTAGGACCAAGACGATAGAGATGGCGACAGGCAGACCTTCCGGTACTGCGCTGACTGAAAGCGCGATGATGAAGCGGACGCTTTCACCGACTGGTACGCCACGCATGATCGAAAGTGCAAAAGCGAAGGCTGCCAATATAAGGACGGCAACGATTACCTGCGAAAGCAGCTTGTCGATTTTTTTCTGAACGGGGCTCTTTATCGCGACGTGTCCCGCTAGGCCCGCGAGCTTACCGAATTCGGTATGGTTACCGGTGGCTACCACCACTGCCGTTGCTTCACCGGAAACGACGAACGAACCCTGGAACAGCATATTCGTACGCTCGTACACTTCCTTGCCCTCGCCAAGAGGGTGCGTTTGCTTTGAAATCGGTTCAGACTCGCCAGTGAGCTGCGCCTCATCGACACGGAGAGCTGATTCTTTTATTATCCGGGCATCCGCTGGTACCTTTTCTCCTTCACCCAGGAGGATGACGTCCCCGGGAACGAGTTCGTTCGATGGAACACTTACTATTTTTTTGCCGCGAACCACCTCTACGGCCTGTTTGCGATATTCCTGCAAAGACCGCAGTATGCGTTCGGTTGAAAAGCGCTGGATATAGTAAATGGCGGCGTTGGCCATCATGATCACGCCAATGATCGTGGCGTCGAGGAGCGAATGTTCGATAAGGCTTACTACGACCGCGACCGCGAGCACTGCCATGAAAATATTCGCGAAAGGCGCGATTAGTTTTCGCCAAAGCGGTTCGCCTTTGATTGTTATCACGTTCAGGCCGAATTTTTTGACTCGTCGATCCACCTCTGAAGCCGATAGACCATTTTCGTTTGTGCCGAGCGCTTTTAGCGTCTCGTCGATCGTTTTTGTGTAATGAAGCATTACCAATAAGTATACCACTAGGAGCCCGGGCGAAATAAGAATAGCGCCGCGGGTGCGGCGCTATTTCTAAAGCCGGGCTTATTCTACTAAGCTATGCCGACGAGTCGCAGCTGGTTCGTCCCCAGGCCGGCAGTCCACTGCACCATGTCCTGGAGTTGCTTTCCAAGAAGCTTTTGCCCGAGCGGGCTTTTAATCGAGATTCTTCCCGCACTAGGGTCGGCCTCGAGGCTGTCCACGAGCATATAGCGGAACTGTTTGCCCTGTGAATCGATAAGCTCCACGACGGACCCCATCATTACCTTGAGCGTATCCCGCCTCCTTGGGAGCTGCTTAGCCGCAGCTAGAGTCATCTTCTTTTCGCTCAACTCAGTCATAATCGCGTCGATGACGGCCAGCTTTTCGACGCGTTCAAGCCGTTCATCGTGGCCCTTTGACTTTTCGATATCACGAAGGTCATTCTGGGCGCTTGATAGATTGTGCTCGAGGCGCTTGATTTGCTTGCGTATCTCTTGCATGCCCTTTTTGCTTAGGTATATGGGTGAGGTGGTAGAAATTTCCATACGATTATTCCTCCTATGTGTCTTTTGATTGGGTAGTACATTTTCAGGTGTACTAAGCAAAGTATCGCAAACAAAGCTGAGGAAATTCTTAAAAATGAGGCCTTTTTCGTTGTGATTTTAGCTGCTTATGGTTTTTGCCCGGGAACTGGCTTTTGATTGTTTTTGTTTCCGCCTACTTTCCGTTTGGTACAGCGGGAGAAGGACGGTAAAGTTCGTCTCTTTGTTCAGGTGGCTCGTGACGCTCAGATCGCCATTATGCATTTCTACGATCTTCTTCGCCAGTGATAGGCCCAGACCAAATCCTGCACCTTCTCCACCTGTTCTTGATTGGTCGGCCCTGAAAAAGCGATCAAAGATGTACGGCAACTCTTCGGGGCTGATACCTTTGCCGGCGTTTATGACCTCTAGCTTCGCCTTCCTGTTCTTACGTTTTAAACTGACACGCACTTTTGATTTCGCGGCGCTGTACTTCAGCGCGTTGTCGGTGAGAATGGTGACAAGCTCTTCGACGCTGACCTGATGGGCAGACACGTACAGCGGTTTCTCGGGAGGATCATAGATGATTTTTGGAGCTTTTCGGTTACTGTTTTCTATGATTCTTCGAACGATATCATCGAGGGCCAAACGTCTCGTAGGGAGGGCGCTATGTTCCAGGCGTGAAAGCAGTAGCAGGCTCTGAGAGATCTTAGAGAGCTTATCGACTTCCTCTAGATTGCTCGAAAGAAGCTCGCGCATCTCATTTTTTGACAATTTCGGATCCCGGAGGGCTACCTCGAGCTCTGTTTTCATGGCAGCAAGTGGAGTTCTTAGCTCGTGGCTGGCGTCGCTCGTGAAGCGCGACTGCGCCTCATGCGCTTCCTCGATCGGCTCAAGTGTTCTTCTAGCCATGAAATAGCTTGCGACGCCGCCGCCCGTAATGAAGATGAGGTTAATATACACTAAATTCGTAAAAAGATTTCCCCTAGCTTGCTTTGCCTGGAGGGCTCTTATCGCGGTGAGGTCGTACCCGAGCAGCTCAAGTTCGGCGCCATCGACGTTTCTTGTCAGCCGTTGCTCTATGTTTTCAAGGCGGCTGTTGATTTCTGACGATGCGACCTGATAGATAATCAGGCTAAAAATCAGTCCGATGCTGCTTAAAATAAGCAGGTACCAAAAAGTAAGCTTTACTGTCGCCGACCGAAACATATGCTTTTACTTGTCCTCACCACTGAGAGTATAGCCAAATCCACGAACCGTTTTTATGAGCGGTTTGTCAAAAGGCACATCTACTTTTGAACGCAGGTATTTTATATATACCTCGACGGTGTTCGGCAAGATATCCGAATCAAAATCCCAGACATGAGCGATGATGGCGTCTTTCGAAAGGGGCCTACCTTGATTCCTGAGTAAATACTCTAGCAGGCTATATTCTTTGTTGGTGAGCGAAATCTCTTTTCCGGCCCTCGTGACTTTATAGAGGACGGTATCGAGCGTAAGGTCATCCGCCTTTAGAACCGTACCCTGTTGCTCCGAGGGACGGCGTAGAAGAGCCCGGACCCTGGCGAGCAGTTCCTCGAGGGCGAACGGCTTTACAAGGTAATCATCCGCGCCGGTATCGAGCCCGGCGGTCCGATCTTTGACGCTGCCAAGAGCAGTCAGGATGAGAATTGGCATATGAATACCCTTTTCTCGTACTTCCTTTGTAATTTCTATCCCATCTTTGGTACCAGGCAAAAGGCGGTCAATGATAGCAAGATCATAAGGCTCGGTCGTGATCATGGCGTAGCCAGTGTCCCCGTCATGGGCAACGTCCACGGCATAACTCTCTTGCTCCAGAGCCCTTCTAAGTGCCTTGGCGATTTTTTGCTCATCCTCAATAAGCAGAATTCTCATAATACTAGTGTATCACCTCGGTCTCGCGGACGACGTATAGGGATGATTATACAGCGACTTCGCGTAGGACATCGCGAACGCGTGTCAGCGTACCCCGGGCGGCGAACGCACCGAGTTTGGCGGTCAAGGTGTAGGCGTCGTCGATAGTGTCCACCTGATAGTCCGCCAGATTGACCAGTTGGAACTCTTCTGGAACCGCTCGAGCCTCTTCAAGCCTGTCATGGAATTTACTCAGGTGGCGTTCCAGGGCGTTTTCCATTCTGCGATTTGAGTTTTTGTTCGCTCGAACGAGGCGCTTACTTTGCCGCGCGGACGCGAAAAGCGCTGCGGCTGTTCGCTGAGCTTCGATGCTATGGCGCATAGTCTCCTCGCTGGGCACTGGCGGCTCTTCAGTGACAAGATGGAGCCAGCTATGGAACATGCGAGGGATGAGGATTTTATTGGACGGTAATTCACAGAATGCATGCGGATCAACGTCTTCATCTGGTAAATACGGGTAGTTGCTGTGCCGCCAATAGAGATGGTGCCTGTCGGCTCTTTCGCTGAGCTCCCAATTACATGAAGGATCGACTGTCGTCTTCACGAGCTCGATGAGTTCATTGGCGTCGACGAGCCCTATGTCGTTCAGCGGTGTCGGCAGTGGTTCGTCTTGTCCTGGAGTGAAGTACCAAAGTTCGCGGGGTGGGAGATGGAGCGGCTCTTGCCACGGGTCCTTCCCCTTTCGCATCATTTAGAGCGCCTTAGCCTCGACGTGGTACCGTATCATATCTTTTTTATAACCTACTTAAAACGTAAGGGCAATAGTTTTTTCAGACTTTCTTTTGGCAAGTGCTATAATGACACCAAGATGAAAACAAGAATTGAGATAGATACCAACACCTTCGTGCGATTTTGGCTGGTGCTCCTTGGCTTTACACTTGCCATTCTGGCCGTTTATAGCGCACGCACCGCTCTTATCATGCTTGTAATCGCGTTCTTTTTGGCGCTTGCTTTGAATTATCCGGTGCATATCTTGGCGAGTCGCCTGCCAGGAAGAAGCCGGGTCGCGGCGACAGCGGTCGCGTATGTAGTTATTATCGCTGGCCTCGTCGGGTTCACGCTCCTCGCGGTTCCGCCTGTCGTCGAACAGACGGCGAAGTTCATTCAATCGCTACCAGAACTAAGCCAACAGACCGCAGAGCAATGGAGCGGTCTCGGTGCCTTGATCGAGCAATATAATTTGCAGCCGCAAATCGATAACGCGATCAGATCGATAGAGGAGAGTGCTTCGGGCTGGGCGGCTGATGCTGGGCGCAATATCATCTCAGGAGCGGGCTCTTTGCTATCGTTCGCAGTATCGATGTTCTTCGTGCTTGTGCTCACGTTCCTGATGCTCGTCGAAGGACCGACCTGGCTGGAGCGTGGATGGGGGCTTTACTCGGACCAAGAAAAAATGAAGCGTCATCGCCAGCTTGCTTTCAAGATGTACCGAGTTGTCACTGGCTACGTGTCGGGCCAGCTTACCGTAGCGGCGATTGGCGGTGTCGCGGCGGGGCTAGCGGTATTTATCTTAAGCTTCTTCTTTGACCTTCCAAGTAACCTTGCCCTACCTGTAGCCGCGATCACGGCCGTGCTTTCATTGATTCCAATGTTCGGATCGACGCTTGCGGGCGCTCTTGTGACGCTACTAATCGCGATTAATAGTGTGCCTGGTGCGATCATCTATGCTTCGTACTTTATCATTTATCAGCAAATTGAAAACAATTTCATCTCGCCTGTCATCCAAGCGCGTCGGCTTGAGCTTTCGGCCTTGACCGTCCTTATCGCCGTGACGATCGGCTTTTATGTCTTTGGTCTTCTAGGAAGCCTTATTTCGATTCCTATCGCAGGCAGTATAAAGGTGATCGTTGATGATTACCTGGAGCAAAAAAGGCAGCGCCGCACCGAGCGGCGTGGTCCCGTTGCTCGACTTGTAAAAGCCGCCGAAAAATAAAGATACTTGCTATTTGCCGTACGACCAGATACTGGAATCCGCGGTGTCTTTCACGATGACGCCCCTTGAGAGCAGCTCGTCTCGTAGTTTGTCGGATGCCTCGTAGTCTTTGTTCTTCCGGGCGATTTCACGCTCGTTTATGAGCTGCTGTATTTCCTCTGAAATATTTGGCGTGTTCACGGCGAGTCCCAAGCCAAGTCGCTTGTCGATCATATGCACGAAAGTAGTGAGGCCAGATTTAGATATCTCAGAGAGCGGAAGATTTTCGATCTTGGAAAATAAATCGTCGACGATTCGTAAGGCCTGGACAGTATCAAGGTCGTTTTCTAAGGCGAGCCCGAAATCATTAGCTGACTGTCGTATGAGAGCGTCGGTCTCGGGGCCACCTTCTTCCGCGGCCTGCCAACGCAATGCTGCGATTTCTTTCCAGTGGTGCATACGGCCCCAGGCCGCCTTGGCGTTTTCGAGGCTGAAATTCGTTTGCTTGCGGTAATGTGACTGCAGTACTAGTAATCGAAACACAAGCGGGTCGATGCCTTGTTTCGTAAGGTCACCAAGCGTATAAAAATTGCCGAGGCTTTTTGACATCTTCTTGCCGTCGACCAAGATATGCTCGTTATGTACGAAGATACTCGCATATATCGGGTTATCCTCCCCTGCGGTACTCTGTGCGATTTCGTTTTCATGGTGTGGAAACGCCAGGTCGATGCCGCCGGTATGAATGTCGAATGGCTGCCCAAGTGTGAGTTTGCTCATGACAGAACATTCGATGTGCCAGCCGGGACGGCCGGTAAGTTCTTGCCCGTCCAGCGTGAATTCCCAAGCAGGTTCGCCCTCTTTTTGCTTCTTCCAGAGCGCGAAGTCGTGTGCCGACTCTTTGTCGTATTCATCATTTTGGATACGCCCCTGGCTTGTATTTTGTTCGGTGATTTCAACCAGCTGGCCATATGTTTTGCCAGACTTCCGATAGGCGTCGATTGAAAAGTATACTCCATCATCGGCTATGTAAGCGAACCCCTTTTTATGTAGCTCGGTGATAAGCTGTTTCATGCCTTCGATCGTTTTGTCGTCGGCAGCCTTGATGAACGTCAATGCTTCGGTGTCGTTGCCGACGAGACGCATGTCGTCCAAAAATAATTGCCCGTATTCCTCAGTGAGCTTTTTTAGGGCTTCCTTGGGGCCAAGATTAGGGTACTTTTCGCGGCTACGACGGATGGTTTTGTCATCGACGTCGGTAAAATTCATGATATGCTTGACGTCGGTGTCATGCGAGGTGGCGTTTCGGCGCAGGATATCGGCCACGATAAACGCGCTTAGGTTGCCAATGTGAACATGGTCATACACGGTCGGTCCACAGCTATATATCGAAACGGCACCGGCCTTTAGAGGCGTCAGCTCGTCTATTTGTTTCGTCAGTGTGTTGTAGAGTCGGACAGTCATGTTAGCTCGCTTTCAGGCTTTTATCAGTTGCTGTTACCAGTTCCGAGATGATCATATCGTATGCTTCGTAGGCCCGAAAGCCGGCAGCAAAGGCATGCCCACCGCCACCGAAGAAGCCGGCGATGGATTCGGCGACAGGCAGATTTGAACGGACCTTACCGGTTATTTTGCCGTCAGGGTAGGTTTTTATGGCGACGGCGACGTTCACGCCCTCGACAAAGAGCATTTCTTCGAGCACGAGGACACTCGGATTATATTGATCGCTATACTTTTGGATATCTTCCCAGGGAATATGAATGATTGCCAGCGCGCCGTCAAGTAAGTACTCGATTCTCCCGATGAGTTCGCCTTTGTAGCTGAGGATCTCGGCGGATTTCTTCATGAACTGTTTGCGACGGGTTTCGATAGCCGATGGCGAAGCGCCAAGATCGACGAGGTCAGCGGCTACTCGCAGCGTGTCGGAGGTAACGCTCTCGGTCGAGAGGCCGAGCGTATCAGAGAGGATGGCAATTAAAAGTTGCTCCGCGGCCTGAGTATTGATTGGCCACGTATTCGTGGTCGCTAGACGATAAATAATCTCGCTGGTAGCAGCGGCTTTTTCAATGAGGGCGATGTGTTCGAAGCTAAGCGTCGGCTCGGTGACATGATGGTCGATAACGATTACCGGGTGCGATTCAAGGAAATGACGCACTTCTGGAGCCTCGAGTACTTTACTGAGTAGGACTTCGGCGCTGGTGTCGACGACGATTGCAAGGTCGGCCTTGGTATTTAGGACGTTCTCCACCCTATCCCAGCCGTTTATATAGCGAAGGTATTTTGGAATCTCGACAGGCGCATAGAGCGACACGTCTTTGCCGATGTCAGATAGGATTTCCTCAAGCGCCAGGCTGCTCGCAAGGCTGTCGCCATCGGGATTTTCGGCCTGGATAACGACTATTTTCTGGGCGGCTTTGATACTTTCTGTGATGTGTTCCATGATTAAATTTGCCTCCTGCCTTCAAGCGCGTGCGTCAGCGTGATTTGATCGGCGTACTCAAGATCAACGCCGACCGGTATGCCTCGGGCGAGCCGAGTAACCTGTAAATCGGGCATAGCCTCGTGTATTTGGCGCTCCAAAAAGACCGCCGTCGACTCGCCCTCGACGCTGGCATTGGTCGCGATGATGACTTCTTCGGCCTCATCCTTCGTGATTCGTTCTAAGAGCTCACTAATACGGAGCTGCTCCGGCCCGATGCCATCAATCGGCGAGAGCGCTCCGCCAAGCACATGGTAGGTGCCTTTATATTGGTTCGTTCGCTCCAGAGGGATGATATCAAGCGGCCCTTCGACGACGGCTATCTGCTGGCGGTTCCTGGACGCATCGCTATAGAGCGGTGAGATTTCTTCTTTTGCGTCAATCAGTGCGAACGTCACCGGACAGGTCTTGACAGCGTCGTGCAGCTGGCTGATCGTCCTAGCTAGCGTATCGGTGGTTTGCTTGTCGGCTTTTAGTAAAAAATACGCGTAACGCTCAGCAGTACGGGCGCCTACCCCAGGAAGGCGCCCTAGCTCATCGATGGCCGAAAGAAGGGCCGATGGTAGAAGCGAGCTCACGAATGCGTATTCCTAAAGGCCTAGGTTTCCTAGTCCGCCCATCAGTGGCTTCATTTTTTCGGCCGCGATTTTCTGGGCTTCAGCGAGACCATCACGGACCGCTGCCTGAATCCAACCTTCAAGTTCCTGAATGTCGTCAAGATCAACCATCGCAGGGTCGATTTTAACGCTTTTGATTTTTAGCTCGCCGGTGAATTGGATAGTGACTGCGCCATCACCTGCGACGACTTCGATGATTTCGTTCGCAAGATCTTTCTGCGCTTTACGTATCTGATTTAACATTTTTACTTGGTCAAATGCCATGGTATACATCCTCTCTTACATATGTCGTGTCTATCTATTAGTATAACGCAAGGAAACGAGAGAAACGACAGCTTGCTGTCATTTCCGGGTGACGAGGCGTTACACGGTGCGTACGGACTAGTATACGCTACTGGCTATTATTTTTATAGAGGTACGAAGCGAGAGCGTGTGAGCTTGTTCGTATAGCAGAGCGAGGACCCTCTACAACTTGTTATAGAGGTACAGCCGGTCGGCTCGGCTCGTCTTGCCGTTAGTGATGATTTTGGCTGGCTCGCGCTCCGTAAGGTCGCGCTCGTAAAAAGCGCCGCGGGTGATGATGAACTGCTCATCGGTAAGCAGCGGGTGCTCTGGTGGGATGACGCGTACCACGCTATTGTGACTCGCTACCGCTTCATAAAATGGCAATTCAGCTCGAGTCGTAAAGAGCGCGATCGGCTCAACTTCAAGAGTGTCGAGCTCGCTAGAGAGTAAATCTAAGTCATCCGAGAACTGGCTCGCGACCTCTGGGCTGTAGCGGTATGTATAGAAATAGCGTTCGACACCCGTAAGGGCCATTCCGGCGACGAGAAGCGTGATTGGGAAGAGACCGGCGATACGAGCGTAAGGGTTGCGTGGAAACATTCGGTACCACGTGACAAGTAGTTCATCCAGGCCGGCGGCGATAAGGAGCATGACGGGAGCAAAGGTAATCGCTGTCCTGCTCGGATTGAAAATGATAAGTGGCGTCAGTAAAATCAACCAGCTTGCAATGATATAGCTCCTTGCGGTGTGTCTCGTTTTGAAAAGATGGAGAGCTCCTAAAAGTATCAAAAGCAGGGATGGTAGAGTGTAGACCGATTGGTTCCGTTCTTTTTCTTCCGTGAACATGAACCCGATATGCGTCTCGGTGAGTTCTTTTACGTTTTTTATCAGGTCGGGCCACTGCTCTGGGATGCCGAGCAGTGTTAATCCCACCTCTGATCTGAGGCCGATCGCTACGGCCAGCGGAGACAGGAGTACCAAGCCGACTATGCCAGCTATGATCATCCTCTTTCGCGATAACGTACCGACTATATAACGAAGATGCGGATGAAGGATGGTGGCGCTCACCAAGGCTAAAATAATGTAAATACTCAGTGGCGTGTATAGGCTGAGAGCGATTGTTGCCACGAGCAAGATTTCCCAAAAATTACGCCGGTCTGCTTGACGTGACACCTTGAGCGCAAGAAGAAGCAGCCATGTCGGGAAAAATATATACATTATAGTAGGCGTGCCGTCTTGCGACGCGAAAATGAACTGGCTCGAAGTAATGACGATAAGCGCCGAGATAACGGCGACGTTCATATGAAACCAGTGGCGAAGAAGTAAAATGATGCCGATCAATGAAAACAGCCCGAGTATGAGCGAAGGAAGCTTGATACTGAAAGTCGTGACGCCGAGAGCTAGAAAGCTGACATACTGTAGTATCCTGTACGGTAGATCGATGACCGATAAGGGATCGAAAGAGGTGAACGAAAGTGAGTTGCTTTTTACGGTAGATGCCATTTCCTCGGTACTAAGACCGCCAGGAACATAGAAGACAGCCGCCAAAAGAACGGCGCTTACTACTAGGCCGACGAGGACGTACCCAATATTGTATCGCCATCTGTATAAAATGTATTCAGTTATATGCCTGGGCATTTACACCTCATTGTACTACGAAGTGAGCTCCATGCGAACTCGTGACAGCCACTTTAACCCTCATGTCTCCTGTCGAGTGACATAAAGCGCAGGCGTTCAGGGTGGAAGTAGAGCTCGACCCTTCCGGTTGGACCGTTACGGTGCTTAGCGATGATGAGATCAGTAATATTTTCACGCTCGGTTTCCGGGTTGTAATACGCTTCTCGGTAAATGAACATGACGATGTCGGCGTCCTGCTCGATCGAACCGGATTCACGGAGGTCGGATAGCTGTGGGACTTGTGGGCTACGGCTTTCGACGGAACGCGAAAGCTGGCTGAGGGCGATGACTGGCACGTTCATTTCCCTCGCGATGAGCTTCAGGCCACGGCTGATTTCGCTCACCTCTTGCACGCGGTTACCGTCACTTCTCCCGCTCGCCTGCATCAGCTGCAGGTAGTCCACGATGATCAGTCCGAGTGGCTGTTCATGGGCTGCCCTTCTCGCCTTGGTGCGCATTTCGAGGACACTGAGGCCCGGCGTGTCGTCGATGTATATCGGTGCTTCGGCCATCTCGCCCATGGCCTCTGAGAGCTTCGAAAAGTCGTCGTCACTAAGATTTCCGGTACGGATATTCCAGGCATCGACGCCCGAAGCGTCGGCGAGCATACGGTCGACCAGCTGCTCTTTGCTCATCTCGAGGCTGAAAAAGAGTACCGGCTGTTTGGCGACGGTCGCCACGTTATACGCCAGGTTGGTCACGAGTGTCGTTTTACCCATGGCCGGTCGGGCGGCGAGGATGATCAAATCGGAGCGCTGGAGGCCGGCTGTCATATTGTCGAGGTCACGCCAACCGGTCCTGATGCCGCGAAGCGCGCCTTTGTTACGATGCAGCTCCTCCATGCGGTCAAAACTATCGGTCAAAATCGTTTCGAGGCTCACCAGGTCTTGCTTGAGCGACTGGTCGCTCACGCTAAACAGCTCGGCCTCGGCTTTTTCGAGGAGCTCCTGGACGTTGGTTTCCTCGTCATAGCCAAGCTCACTGATATCGGCGCTGGCCTTGATGAGGCGTCGTCGCATCGCTTTGCTGCCGACGATCTCGGCGTAGGCCGCGGCGTGGGCTGCGGTCGGGACATAGTTGGTGAGTTCGGTAAGGTAGGCCATGCCACCGATGGCGTCGAGCTCTTTTTTCTTCTTCAGTTCATCGGTCAGCGTCAGTAGGTCGACGGGTTTATTGTGCTCATATAGCCGCATCATGGCGCCGTAGATAGTGGCATGCCGCTTGTCATAAAAGTCTTTCGTACTCACAAACTCAGATACATCGGCGAGAACCTCCTCGTCGATGAGCGTGGCACCTAATAGGCTCATTTCGGCGTCGAGGCTCTGCGGGGGGATTTTGCCAGCTGGAATGTCTTTGGTGGCCATAGCTTAGGATTCTTTCTCGGTGTCTTCGACTTGGTATTCTTCTCCACCCCCCATGATAACAGCCACAGAGGCTGCCAGTTGGTCTTTTGGCGGCGCGGCTGAGCCGATCGTTTCTATCTCAAAACCACTCATGCCGATCGCTTCAAGGAGCGCTACGAGGTTGCTGCGATACTTTGCGGTGTCGAGTTTTTTCTTATAAAAAGCGTTTCCTGTGTAAAATGTCAGCTTGTCATTCTCAAGAACAGCGCTACATCTCGAGACGACCGAAAACAGCGCGATATCGTTCGCCTGGATATGTCCAAGCGCCGTATTCCAGTCAAAGTCCGCTACTGGTCCCGTGGGCTTTTTTGGTGCGCGTACCTCACTCGCTGGCTGTTCCTCTTTTTTTTCGGCTATCCTTTTTGTAGCAGGCTTTGTTTTTGGCAGCGCCGCCGTCACGGTGGGTGTGGTTGAGGCGAGGGCGACTGTCTTTGGTTTCGCCGCGGGCTGGGCCTTTTGTGGCTGCTGAATATTCCCGGCTAGTACTGTCAGTAGCTTGATGTCCGGCCGCGATGACCGTGCGACTTCAAGAAGATTATCGAGAAGTGGCAAAAGTTGTGGTCGGGCGACGACTTCTGTCCGGGTAATCCGAATAAGCTCAGAGGCGATGACTGCTGCCTGGGCGCCGGTGTTCTTGGCAGATTCAAGTAGCTGGACGATCTCCTCGAGATCGCCCGTTTCGTGAGCGCTAAGAAGCTTATTGGTGAGTTCAAGTGGTGGCAGCCCAAGAAACGTCTCGACAAGCTCTTTGGTGATGCCATCATTTTTGTCAGCAGCGCCACGCAGTTGGTCGAGCAGGCTTATGCTGTCACGAAAACTACCTTCACCGTGGACGGCGATAAGATGTAGCGCCTCAGGGTCGGCCTTGAAGCCCTCTTGTTTGGCGATCCAACCAAGGTGGTCGGCCACCGCGGCGGCCGGTATCGTCCTGAAGTTAAAGCGCTGCGTGCGGCTGATTATAGTATCGGGCAATTTGTCGGCGTCTGTGGTCGCCAGGATAAACACGATATGTGCCGGTGGTTCCTCGAGTGTTTTCAAAAGCGCATTGAACGCGGCCTTCGAGAGCATGTGCACCTCGTCAATGATGTACACCTTCTTCGCCGCCGAGACTGGCGCCAGCTGTACCCTCTCTCGGAGGTCGCGAATATCCTCGACACCATTGTTGCTGGCGGCATCGATCTCGATGATGTCGAGATGAGGCTCGTCTTCGCTGTACGGTAAGCCGTTGATCTCATGCGCTAAAATGCGGGCGATGCTGGTTTTGCCTACTCCGCGTGGTCCGGTAAAAAGGTACGCATGCGCGATTTTACCTTCTTTTAAGCCACGAGAAAGAATGTCGGTAATGTGGCTCTGGCCAACTACCTCAGATAAACTTCTGCTTCGATATTTTCGATATAACGCTTTGCTCATACCCTAAACCTATTACTACCATTGTACGATACGTGGGCCGCAAGGAGCGTTGTACTTTCGGCGTGTGGATATTCTGTTCGTAAATGTCACTAAAAAGCAAAAACCCCACCTCTCGACCGCGAGAAATGTGGGGTTTCTGTTTGCGGGAGAAGCGGGGTGTTAAGTCTCGTAGGGCTCGGTCCAGACGCCGATTTGCGTCCGACCTTCCTTGACGAGACGAACTCGAACCTTCTGGCCATTGTGCCGTGCGACGAGAACTCCATTGCCGATGCGCTGCATCTCGGATAGGCCTCTTCTTCCGAGGTCTGAGCTCAGCTTTTCGTCTGCGCTCGCAGCGAGAGCCCAGGCGGCCAACACACCCAGAACTGTCGCCGCCAGTGCGAGGAGCGTGATGTGCTTGAAGTACTCAGAATCGGTTGCGCGCAACATGATAAAGAATACGATAGCTATGAAGGCCAGCCACCAGGTCGTGGACCTTGTCCACTCAGCCCTTTCGGAGACCGGATCGACGTTGAGGGTCGCTATTCTGTTCATGGGAGCTCCAGTTTCAAGAAGGAACGCGGGCAACGACCTGTTACCCACACGCCGGTTACCTGTATATTAATAAATATCATATTTTGCACTAAAAAGCAAAAACCCCACCTCTCGACCGCGAGAAATGTGGGGTTTCTGTTTGCGGGAGAAGCGGGGTGATCAGGCTATTGCTGGACGAGCACAGAGATCGTTTTGTCCTCTACGATGATGCGCCCGTGAATTGCCTGCCCGTTGCTTTCGGCAGTGAATTCATAGCCGTGGGAAAACAACCCCTCGTCGTAGAAAACGATGTCGGTGTAGCCAAGCTCGTGCTCGATAGCCTCGATTTGGCGGTCTTCCCGGCCGGCGTCGACAGCGGCTCCTCCCATGATCCCACACAGGATCAGGGCGAAACCGACTGCCAGCACCCCTACGGCGACGTTCTGTACGCTTGAATGGCGCACTCCTCGGCCGATTTGGATACCGAGCACTATCACTACGATGCCGGCACACAAAATCCACCACGGCCAGGTGGGCTCATTGACGGTGATAACCGCGACGAGCGTCTCCATGACAATCTCCAGTCCTGAAAAAGAACACGTGCAACGACCTGTTACCCACTAGCGGTTGCCTATAATTTCATTATAACATAATTACAATTAAAAGCAAGTACCAACAGTAAAGCACGAGTCCGTGAGGACGAGCTTTAGGGGGAGGAGTGAGTATTCGGATTTATTTCGAATACGATACGGAGGAGTAAATCCCCTCCTCTGTCATAGCGCTGCTTCAACAGCGGCCCAAGTGGCATCCGGGCTGTTGGTTGGAACGATAATCGTTACTTGGTCGCCGACCTTGATGCGGAAGTAAGTCACGCTGGCAAGAAGGATGCGATACTCGCGTCCGTTCGCTTCGACGTAATATGCGCCGTCATGTTGTACGAGTGTGCCGATAATCTGGGTACGCTCCACTGGGTCGATTTGTTTGTAGATAAAGCTGCCGTCGTCGGCGATCGTAAGTTTGAGCATGTCGCCCTCGACAAGCTTTGACTTAGAGGCGTAGTTTGCCGGTACTGGGTAATTCTTGCCGTCTGGGCCGATCATGACTTGGCCGTCGAACACGCCTTCGATTATTTTGCCGCCGACTTCTTCACCGGTGCTAGCACGAGGCGTGACAACGCGACCATCGTCGCCGATGATGCTAATGAGTAGTTCTTGAGCAGCCGAAAGATTGGTTTCGGCTTCTTGTATGAGTGACAGTAATCTTTTGACTTGTTTTTCTGGTAAATCAGACATGCTCGCATTTCCTTGTCTGTTTTTGTGTAGTATCACCTTTATGTATAACAGTCGTCTGCTAGGCTGTCAAGACGCTGAATATTTTCCACAGCAATTTAAGGGGTAAAAAAATAATCGTTGTATTTTTATCATAAACATAACCATCAAAAAACCACCCCTATGTTCTAGAAGTGGCTTATTGAAACAAATGGTCGAATAGTTTGATTAGCTTTAGGCAAGCTCGACGGTAGCGCCAGCTTCTTCAAGAGTTTTCTTAGCAGCTTCAGCTTCGTCCTTAGCAACCTTCTCTTTGAGCGTAGAAGGAGCGCCGTCAACGAGAGCCTTAGCTTCACCAAGGCCAAGACCAGTGATGTCTTTAACAGCCTTGATAACAGCAACCTTTTGAGAACCTGCGTCCTTAAGGTTGATGTTGAATTCGCTCTTCGCCTCTTCGGCTGGAGCAGCCTCGCCGCCAGCAGGTGCAGCCATGACTGCAGCAGGTGCAGCAGCGCTGACGCCCCACTCGTCTTCGAGGTGTTTAACGATTTGGCTCAGCTCAAGAGCTGAGAGTTTGTTGAGTTCATCAACGATTTTCTTCTGCGCAGCAGAAAGCTTGATTTCAGTATCAGCCATTTTTAATTCTCCTAATTATTCAGCCCTTCCCTTCGGGTCCTGCCAGCGAGTCCGCCCCTGAAAATATTTTCTTGCTTATGCAGAAAATCATTTTCGGGTGCTGCCCCGCTCGCTGTCACCCGCAGCGGAAGGCCTGAGATTGTTATAGTTATTGTTCTGATTGCAAAATTAGAGTGCTTCAGCACGCTGGGATAGTACCTGCGCAAAGCCACGCTGAGCGCCATTGGCGACGCCAAGGAACTGTGTAAGTGGTGCGGCGAGGACGCTGACCAGTTGGCCTTGGAGCTGTTCCTTGGTAGGAAGATCCGCAAGGGCCTTTACGGTAGCGGTATCAAGTGCCTGGCCTTCGCCGTCGAATCCTGCGATGAGTTCCATGGCAGGATGATCTTTAGCGAATTTTGCCAAGATCTGCGCTGGGGCGACTTCGTCTTCGCTAGAAAAAGCGTACACGAGTTGGCCTTCGAGCAGACTGGTGTCGGCAGCCTTGAATTTGCTGCTCTGAGACAGGGCGACACGGACAAGGCGGTTTTTCACTACCTTGATAGTGACGTTTTGCTCACGAGCGATCGCACGGAGGGCTTGCATGTCCGCGACGCTGAGGCCGGCGTAGGTCGCGCCTACGGTACCCTTGGCACCAGCGAACAATTCTGCTAATTCTGCAACCAAAGTTTCTTTTTTATCGCGTGATATCGCCATAAAAAATCCTCCTTTAGTCCAATAATTATATTTGGCGGATTGCTTCGTTGCCAGTTCCGGTACTCCTTCGCCGTATGTCAAATACGGCTCAGTCCGTGCTTCGCTGGCGTCTTGCACTCCATCCAAATCTAATCATCGTTTATTGATATGTTATTCGACCAAATTGTTAAGGTGGACATTCCGTTTCTTGGTGACGAGGCTACTTGAAATGTAGGACAAGACAATTAAAAAAGTCTTTGATTCTCGCACGACCAAAGACTTATAGCATGTTTGTTACATCCTCGGCCGCAGATTAAGTGTCGCATGTAAAAGCTTCACGGCGGCTGTCTCTGGTAATGTCTACGAAGAAGTATAGCGCATTGCCGTCAAAAAGGCAACAGTGCGCCTAGGCTACTCTATCTAATAGGGCCGCGAGTATCGGTTGGCGTTGGATTTCGTCTTGGATCTCTTCGATTGTTTTGCTTCTGGTACCCTCAAGACAAGAAATCGTTTGGATGTCGTGTTCTTTCGCGATGGCGACATACGCCTGGTTGACTATCGACTGAAAATCGGCGCCGCGCGCTTCAAAGGTATCGGGTTTGTCGAGTGTGCCGCGTTTGTTGATGCGGGCCGCACGTTCTACCTCATCCTCTAGGGTCAAAACGAGCAGGAGGTCGGGTTTGATGTACCGCTCATCCGTGAAGAGCCGCGTTATATCTATGATATGCTCTTCATCGAGTCCTTCGCCTTTGCCTTGATACGCAAGCGTGGAGAAATAGTTGCGCGCGGAGAGTACGATCGCACCCCGAGCGAGCGCAGGTGAAATCTTATGTTGCCATAGTTCTCTTCGAGCCGCTGAAAAAAGAGCGAGGTTAATTTCTGGGTCACGTTGCAGTTCGCCGTTTTTGATAATCGAACGTAGATAATTGGCAACCGGCGTTGATTTATCGATATCCTCGCTACCCGGCTCCTCGATCATTACCGCGTCGTGGCCCTTTTCCTGCAGGTTTCGCGTGAGGAGCTCTACTTGTGTAGATTTTCCTGTGCCATCATTGCCCTCGATGACGATATAGGTTCCTTGCCGCTCCATTACTTCATGCCTTTCTTGAGGCCTTTGATCGGCTCCGGCATGGTTCGCTTGTCTTTGAACCCGCGCGGCAACATATCCTCGGGCTTCCAGTTAGCGATGAGTGTATCGAGGTCGGTTGAGCTCTGGTATTTGCCGCTCATACCTTTCCTGCCTTCGGCATAGTCGCCTTCAACTGGCCCGGTATGATGAAACACGAGCTGCCCCATGCGCTCACCAACGGGAAGCACGACACTTTCATGCTCATTAAGGTTGTAGATCTCAAGCGTGATGCGGTTGATGTAACCCGGGTCGATCCAGCCGGCGTCAAAACAGACCGCCACGCCGTTTCGGCCCCAGGTGCTGCGTGAGTGTACCTGCGCGGCGCCCCCGTTCGTCCTGATACCGATGAACTCGTGCGTGTGCGCCAAGATACGTTCGCCGGGCCTGATGACAATAACCGGATGGTCTGCCGGGATGTTCTTTAACAATTTGTGGCCGGATTCTTTACACCAATCCTTATGTGGAACGGCTTCGAGGGGGCCCTTAAAGTATCGATGGATATCATCCTCGTCGAAGGGGTTATAGACATGGCTTTCCTCGTCGTGCTCACTCGAGAAAAAATAATGTCCTAGTGTAAAATCGAGGCTAGCTTCGGAAACGTGATTCGGATTGAATGGAACGCTGACAATTACCCCGTCTTTAATAGCCTGATGAATTTCTGTGTTACTGTAAACACCCATAGTACTCCCCTGTCTAGAAAATAGTGTACCATAGAAAGTATGAAGAGTATCGTGGTGGCGTATGACAGGAACCGCGGCATTGGCGCGGATAACGATCTTTTATGGATGCGCGATTTGCCAGCCGATCTCAAGCATTTCAAGATGCTGACCACTGGTAAGAGCGTTATCATGGGGCGAAAGACCTTCGAATCGATTGGCGAAAAACCCTTGCCGAATCGCCAAAACATCGTTCTATCTAGGACTGCTACGGGCGTTGAGAAAGTACTGACGGCTGGCTCTTTGGAGGCAGCGTATGCTATCGCCCAATTCCCTATTTTCGTCATTGGTGGCGAATCGGTTTTTCGTGAAGCCTTACCGGAGACCGACACGATTTACGCCACTGAGGTTGACGCCGACTTCCCGCAGGCGACGGTTTTCTTCCCTGAAATTGATACGAGCGTATGGCAAGAGACCGCACGTGAACGGCACGAAGCCGATGAAAAGAACAAATACGCGTTCGACTTTGTCGT